>JAIOSN010000092.1 GCA_021107605.1 Anaerolineae bacterium
AAGCTGGCGCCCGCATCATCAATCCAGGGGCATTAGGCGGCAACAGCTGGCGCCCTAACACCTTCGCCATCTTGGACTTGCGGACCGGAAAGCTGGAACGCCTGACCGTGTAGCTCTGCAAGTTGAGAGCTGACAACCGGAAGTTGAGTTCACTGAAAAAACTATTTCGCTGCCAAAACGTGGGTAAGCACTTTGACCAGCAAAATCTGTACCCAGACCTCGGAGATCTAGCCCGCCTGAGTAGTAATGACAAAAGTTGTTTTTCTGAAGTTTAAAATCTTTGCGACTTCGCGCCTTAGTGGTGGAAAACTTGTTTTTTAGTCGGCTAAAGTTGCAATCCATCCGATTATCTTTATAATGCGGATGGTACAACTAAGGTAGCCATATTTTACCATGTGACCCACATAACTTGTGTCCCTAAGCAAGGGAGGAATCCATGCACATAGAGGAGAGCAAACGAGTCCTGCGTAATGCAGGCCTTTTTCACGACCTCAACGATATTCATCTCAACTTGATTATGATGATTTGCGAAGAGGTCACACTTGGCCCCCTGGAGATCATTTTTCGCCAAGATGATCCCGGTGATGCACTCTACATCATTGCCCAGGGTGAGGTATCCATCATTTTGGAGACCAAAGATAGAGAACCGGTCCAGCTCGCGCTACTAAAAGAAAATAATACCTTTGGCGAGACTATTCTCATTGACAAGGGCACGCGCAGCGCCACGGCTCGTTGCCATACCGAAGTCCAAATGCTACGAATTCCACGCGCTCAGATGCTCCAACTGGCCGGTGACTACCCGGAAATCGGGTTCCACATTATGCGCCAGATGGCTACGGACTTAATCAAGAAGCTGCGATCGGCTAACCTCAATATCCGCACGCTAACTAAAAATACCCCTTAACCCATTGGCGGCGCTAACATGGCACACCAGGAGGACAATTTTCGATGACCAAACCGATCATTCGGATTAAAGGGCTACATAAAAGCTACGGCGAGTTGGAAGTCATAAAAGGCATTGATCTAGAAGTGGTTAAAGGCGAGGTACTGGTCATCATCGGCCCCAGCGGGACCGGCAAGAGTACCTTGTTACGTTGCATTAACCTGCTAAGCTCGCCCGATAAAGGCCAGATTTGGGTGGATGGCGACGAGGTAACGGCCCCACACACCGATATCAACAAAATACGCGCCAAAGTGGGGATGGTCTTCCAGGATTTTAACCTCTTCACGCACATGACGGCCCTGGACAACGTGATGATCGGCCCCTCAAAGGTCAAAGGGATGTCCAAAGAGGAGGCGCGCGAGCTGGCGCTCTTCGAGTTGGAACGCGTAGGGTTGGTGGAGAAGGCCGACGCTTACCCCGGTCAACTTTCCGGCGGGCAGAAACAGCGCGTAGCCATCGCCCGTGCGCTGGCCATGTCCCCCAAAGTAATGCTCTTTGACGAGCCTACCTCCGCCTTAGACCCCGAGCTGATCGGCGAGGTGCTGGAGGTAATGAAGAAACTCGCCCGCGAACACATGACGATGTTGGTGGTCACGCACGAGATGGGCTTCGCCAAAGAAGTATCTAACCGTATCCTCTTCATGGAGGACGGCAATATCATAGAGGAAGGCACGCCCCAACAGCTATTCTACAATCCCCGAGAGCAACGCACCAAAGAATTCTTAGGCAAAATCACCGAGCTCTACGGTGAGGAAGGGTAATGGCCGAGCTAGCTAAATTTTGGGAGATGATCTGGCCAGAACTAGGGCGCGGTCTGGTGGTCACTCTGCGCTTGAGTGCTGGCTCATTACTGATCGGTCTGTTAATAGGATTTCCCATCGCTTTGATGCGTGTCTATGGCACCCGCTGGATGAAGGCGCTGGCTACCGGCTATGTGGACGCAGTGCGAGGCACACCTCTACTGGTACAGCTTTTCTTCATCTACTACGGGCTGGCCGATCCCACCATCAACCAGCTGTTGGTCAATCTAGGCTTACCAGAGGGTTTCTTAGTGCTGGAAAAGATCACCGCGGCCTATCTGGCGTTGGGTTGCAACAGTGGCGCCTATCAAGCGGAGTACTTCCGAGGCGCGCTCCAGGCCATTGATGCCGGGCAGATGATCGCTGCCCGCGCGCTGGGGCTTAACCGCCTCCAAGCTATCAGGTACATTATCATACCGCAAGCCCTGCGGCTGGTCATCGCGCCCTGGTCCAACGAAGTCGCGTACATGGTCAAGTACACCTCCGTAGTCTACATCATCGCCGTCCAAGACCTCTTTGGAGAAACCCGGCGCATTATGAGCGCGCATTACAACCAGATGACCATGCTGCCCTTCGTAGGAATGATCTACCTGGTGATAGTGCTCCTCATCACCTGGGGCATGGGCCGGGTTGAAAAGCAGTTCCACATCCCCGGCTTGCAGATCGACGTCGAGCGCGTCTAACCGGCTAACCACTCGCAAATTACCAACTTACACCAGACAAAGGAAAAGCTCTGTCTTACCAATTTTCCTCAAATTTCATAGCGACTTCTGGGTCACAGAACAGCTGCCCGCCACGATATTCGGCTAACCTTCCGGCATGTTCACCGGCTCCGAGAAAGGCCGCGACATGATCTTGGGCACGCACCGTCAAGCCTAGCGCCCGGTGGTTAGGTGAGCTAGCCCAAACAAACGAATTTTGAACTGCAAAACCGTAAGTAGCACCAGGAGTATTTTGTACAAGGAGAAACAGTATGTTTAGAGAAGAGCTGCAATACCCCCACATTAGATCATTGAAGCTGCAAGGCTATCGCCCCTTCAAAGACTTCATGGGAGAATTCTCTAACTTAGACGTGATTGTAGGAGCTAATGGCTCTGGTAAATCCAGTCTCTTTGAATTCCTGAAATTTCTGCGAGATGGCATGTATCAAGTTATTCCTCCCGAAATTGTGTCCGGAGCGGTTGGCCAACAGATATTCCATCGACCTGGGCCTGATCGCATCTGGTGGAGTGTCGAAATTAATCTCCTCCAACGTCTGCCGCTATATTATCAGGGCGAAATCAGAGGTCCCATCGGCCAGACCCACGTCAGTTTTGAACGTGTCCGTACTACTAAGCCGACACGCGCAGAATATGAGGACCCTTACCTATTTATGGATATCACTGAACGGCAAGGTGTAATCCAAGACCTTGACGGGAAGCTATCCAAGCAATCCCTCAACCTGCGCAAGCCCAACCAATTGGCTCTAAGTGTGATGACCAACCCGTCCATCACCACGCTCTATAATCTACGTGAATTTATAGCAGCTTGGCGTTTTTACAGTGCTTTTAATATCGATAATAACAAAATCCGCAAGTCTGTCCCGGTGGAACAAGCTCCGCTGCTACACGAGGATGGTGGCAACTTGAGCGCGGTATTGTTCTATCTGATGACGGAGCAACAAGCCGCCTTTGATGAGTTGCAAGCCTGTCTCCGTCTGGCAATACCGGGTTTTCAAAATCTCACTGTAAAGGCGCGTGGAGGACCAGGGGAGGTAATTGCCTTCTGGCAGGAAGATGGCGTAGATGGAGAATTGAGTTTAGCAGATCTTTCTGATGGCATCTTGCGCTTCTTGTGTTGGGCGACACTGGCTATCATGCCCACTCCTCCCACCTTGATCTGTATTGATGAACCAGCTCAAGGAATTCACCCACACGCACTGCCCTTGTTAGCAGGATTGTTCGAGAAAGCCAGTTACAACACCCAGTTACTCCTGGGAACCCATGCTTCGTATTTCCTGGCGCAGTTTGATATTGATCATCTTGCGGTGATGCACAAACAACAAGGGGAGAGCAAATATGTAAGGCCTAAAAATTCCCAAACTCTACGGGCTAATTTGGAAACATTTGGCACCGAGGAACTTGAGCTAATGCATCGTAGCAATGCCTTGGCGGTGACCTCGTGAAGATAAGAGAAGTCATAGTCTACGTTGAGGGACCGAGTGATTGCTATGCCCTGGAAGCGCTGTTAGCCAGCTTGTTAAAGACTCTTCAGACACAAGGAGTAACAGTCAAGTTTATAGCCACCGGAGGCAAAAAACGTTTAATGCTTCATACCCCACAAAAGGCCGTCAACATTTTGTATAATCCATATTCCATAGTCATTGCCTTGCCCGATCTTTATCCGCCTAACGTAGGGGGACCACATCGAACACCACCCGAACTAAGGGCAGTGCTCAGATTGGAATTCAACAAATGTTTGCAACGGCAAGGAATCACTGATGACCGTTGGCAAGAACGCTTCAAAGTTTTCTGTTTCAAGTATGATCTAGAGGCCCTAATTTTGGCGGCAGAATCACAATTGTCCCGGCGCTTAGGGGTATCTGCCATGCAACCTGACTGGGCAGAGCAGGTAGAAGACCAGAATCATCACACCCCACCCAAACGCATTGTGGAGAAACTGTTCAGCGAGCAAGGAAAGCACTATAAGAATACGGTTGATGCCCCATTGATTCTAGGTGCAGCCAACTATACAGATATCGCACGCGCTTGCCCTCAATGCTTCAAGCCATTCGTTGATTTTATCACCTCTCTCCCCAGAGCAGTGCAGTTCTAAAAAGGCTCCCTACCGAGTACGATTGTCACCGAGTCACCCAATTTCCGCAAGTACGGTTAACGCACAAATATCACACATAGAGTATTTTATACAAGGAGATAACAATGCACGCTGATCCCCAATACATCATCCTGTTAGGGCCGCCGGCATCCGGCAAAGGGACCCAGGCTATCAAATTACAACAAGCGCTAGAACTCCCCCATGTCGCCAGTGGCGATCTTTTCCGTTACAACCTCAAGCACGATACCGAGCTGGTGTTAAGAGCCAAAGGTTACATGAATAGGGGCGAGCTGGTGCCCGACGACGTCAGCATCCGCATGGTTATGGCCCGGCTTAGTCAACCCGACTGCGAGGGCGGCGCGCTCTTAGATGGCTTCCCGCGCACGATTGCGCAAGCCGAGGCGCTAGAGGCAGCCCTGGCCGAGGAAGAGGCCCAAGTCAACCTAGTCCTCAACATCGTCGTTCCTGATGACGTGTTAGTTGAGCGAGTGACCGGGCTACGGCTCTGCCGCGAATGTGGCGCATCCTATCATATCAAATTCCTCCAGCCCCAGGAGGCGGGGATTTGCGATAAATGCGGCGGCGAGCTCTATCAACGCCCCGACGATACTGAGGAGACGGTCAGGACCCGCATCACGGTTTATTGGGAACAGACCAGCCCGTTGGTGAGTTACTACCGCCAGCAAGGCGTCCTGGTGGATATTGATGGCGATCAACCTGTGGGGAAAGTGACAGAGGCCCTGAAGGCCGAGGTCGCTACTTTATAGTTTGGAGAATGGCAATTAGGGATTAGGAATTGGGGATTAGGGACACAGGAGCTTGTATCTTCTGACTTGCTGTCCCCACCCCTTTTCACTAATCCCTTTTCACTGATCCCTTTTCACTGATCCCTTTTCACTGATCCCTTTTCACTGATCCCTGATGTTATCTCCCCGCACAACTTCCCCCGCCGGATAGTAGCTGAGAGACGCACAGGCGTGATCCGATTGTGTAGCTGCGCCGTGCTCTTCGTCACCACGCCGATATAATTGTCGGTCCAGCCATGCCAGAAACCTGCCTCATCCTGGTGTTCCCAGAGAACCGGCAATACTTGGCCGGTGAAACGCTCTCGAAAAGCCGCGACAAGCCGCCGCCCCAGCTGCCGCATCCGCGCCGCCCGCTCTTTACGCAGCTGCCAGGGAACCTGATCTGGCAAGCTCACCGCCGGCGTTCCCGCGCGTTCTGAGTAGGGGAAGACATGCAACCGCGCAAATTCCAGCTCCTCCACGAAAGCCAAACTTGCCAGGAAAGCCTCTGCCGTCTCCCCTGGGAACCCGACCAGAATATCGGTCGTCACCGCCATAGCCGGAGCGATCTCGCGAGCACGGGCCACCAGGCTAGCGAACTCGGCCGTGGTGATCTGACGTCCCATGCGGCGCAAAGTGCCATCAGCGCCAGCCTGCAAGGGGACGTGTAGCTGCCGGCAGAGGCGTGGATCCTCCCACTGGCGGAGCAACCGCTCGCTCACGTCCCACGGCTCAATCGAAGAGAGCCGCAAGCGCGGCAATTCCGTCTCGCGGAGCAACGTCGCGACCAGGGTCGCCAACCCCTCTTCCATCCCCAACTCCGCGCCGTAAGACCCCAAGCTCACCCCCGTGAGCACCACCTCACGCACCCCGCCCACCACCATCTCCTGCACTAATGCGAGCACCTCTGGCAGGGAACGGCTACGCGCCGCGCCACGCAATATCCGGGTGATACAGTAAGTGCAATGATGGTCACAACCAGTTTGCACGCCTAAGAAAACGCGCGTGCGCGGCCAGAGATCCGGTCTCCAGGGCGCGAGAGGCGCCGCCTGCCCGGTGATGATCTCCACCGCGCGCATTTTATCCACGTTGGAGATGACCCAGCTGACGCCCGGATAGTCATGCGCAGCTTCCGGGTCTCCCGTAACCCAACAGCCTAGCACCGCGATCTTGGCCTGGGGATTGACGCGGTGCAACACCTGCAAATGGTTGCAGCTACGACTAGCTGCCTGCTCCGTGACCGCGCAACTGTTGAGGAGCAGCAATTCCGCCCGCTCCGGCTCAGTCACAATCAAATAGCCCGCCCCTACAAAGCGACGGGCCAACTCCTCTATCTCTGCCGCGTTCAACCGGCAGCCTAACGCCGTTAAATATACACGCTTCAAGAGCCTGGTTTCCGCGTCTGGATATGAGCTTTGCGCAGTTCACTCTTGACTGCACGAAACAGATCGCGCCCGCCATCGGAAGAGCTCAACGCAATCATACCCATACCTTGATCAACGACAATCGTTCCCCGCTCGCCAAATTGCTCCTGTACCTGATATAAAATTTCCCAGATGCGGTCGGCCTGTTCTGGATCAGAGAGAGCCGGAACTCCTACCGTGTATCCTTCAAAGAGACCCACGCCATTCAAAGTACCCAGGAGCGCCTCGAAATCTTCCGGCATCCAACCACCGTCCTCGAACAGATCCTCATCCTCCTCTACTTCCTCTTCCTCTGACGGCGAAGAAGGTGCAATGAAGAGCAACAGAAAGAGAGTGATTCCCATCAAGAGCAATCCGGCCAGCAGGTATCCGAAGCCCCGGAAGAGCTCTTGAACAAACTGGCGCACCCCCTCAACGGGAAAGTGCCAGAGAAAGATCAAGGCGCCCGCGTAGAGCACCACCAAAAACAAGTTGCGTAACCACGGATAGCTATAATCTTGTTCTTCCATAAAAGACCTCCTGTATATTAAGGTGCAGGAAGCACCTGCAAATTATCAAAGGCGATCTCCACATCCGGTTGCTCGAATGCGCCGGCATAGAGACCAATGGTCCCTTTGGAGAGTGTCTCATCCGCCACTTGAGCAACCTCTGCCCCATTGACCAGAAAAGTAAACGTGTCGCCCCGCGCCGTGATCTCCAAAACATTGGTCGCCGCCCCCAGCTGGATAACGGGTTGCGACACCCAATCCGGCCCCAGCAGCTCCCAACGGCCCTCCTCGTAGCGGGAAACCCGCGCGTAACCATCCCCACTGATGGAGAAAGCGTAGAAATGCTCGTCTTCATCCATCCGCACCAGCACCCCATATTCGTTATTCTCTGGCCCGGCCAGCTGCATCGCCTCCACTCGCAAATCGAAATCCTTAAAATTGCGTTCAGCCGAGGCCCAGGCCACCCGCCCCGGTTGCAATATATGGATGTGTAGTTTCCCTTCCTCAATGGTCACCTGCGCGGCGGCATCCGAACTTAATCGCCAGTGAGCAGACACATCGAAAGATTCCTCCCAATCCCCCGCTTCGGGAGCGAAGAACCACCAGTAGATCCCTCCTGCCGCCAACAAGAGGAGCGCTAACAATCCGAGTAGACGGTTACGTCGCATCATCTTCTACCTCCTTCTCAAAATGCGTTAGGGCTGGCTCACTTGCAGATCATCGAACCAAGCCAACGAAGCCGCGCTGTTGGGCAGAGTGCCGGCTGCCATCCCCACATCACCTGCGGATAAGGCTTCATCCTCTATTTGGGCTACCAACTCTCCATTGACGTAGAGCGTGAGGGTGCTTTCCTGACAGAGAGCCAATAGCTGATTATCGGCCTGCTGGTGGATCGCGGTCGAACGCAACATCGCCGGGCCGGTCAGTGAGAGCAACTCGCCATCCTCCGTATACCGGAAGATAGCGTAATACCCATCAGCGCTGATGGCAAAATAATAGAAACCCTCTTCGCTAGCGCGGCAGATAAGCCCATAGTGGTTATCGGGATCTCCTTCTGAGTAAACGGTGGCCGTCGCCGAGACATCCTGGTAGGAG
>JAIOSN010000015.1 GCA_021107605.1 Anaerolineae bacterium
ACCGGCGCGTACTGGCTAGATTCGATGGAACGGTGGCAGCTGAACGACGGCAGCGACCAAATTCAATTACCCACCATCACCATCAATATTCCAGAGTGATACTATGCTTACCAAACAGACAACCCAACGCCTAACTTTGCTCCTGCTCCTCTTTTTCTTCGGGCAGCTGGTGCTGGCTGCGCCGCAACTCTCCCTCACCGCCGACGAGCCGGTTCACATGGTCCAGGGCTACCTCTACTGGACGCGGGGAGATTTTCGCTTCCAGCGGCCGGTCGCACAACCACCGCTGGCCGATATTCTGGAAGGGGCGGTATTGGCCTTGCAGCCTGGGCCGCAACCGGAAACACTGGCCGGTTGGGAAACAGCGGATCTGACGCTCTTCTCGCGAGATTTTGTGGCGTGGTACGGTGACAGCTTACCCGCAGCCACCTTCGTCGCGCGATTCCCCATCACACTAATAGCCCTCTTGGGAGCCGCTTTTGTCTTCCGCTGGGCGAGAGAGTGGTTTGGACGAGGAGGCGCATTATTAGCCTTAGCGCTCCTCACCCTGGACCCCAACTTCGCCGCCCACGCTAATTTGGCGACCACCGATCTACTGCTCACCGTCTGGAGTTTCATCGCGGTGTACGCCGGCGCACGGTGGGTACAACAGCCCCATAATTGGCGGCGGGGAGCACTGACGGGACTCGCGCTAGGCCTGGCATTAGGCTCCAAAACCTCCGGCTTCTTCCCACTGGGGATAGTGGGATTGCTCTGCCTCGCGCAAGCCATGACCCGGCACTGTCAAAAACCAGCCGAACTATTCTCGGCATTACTGCGCTGGGGAGTGCAGCTGGCGGCCGTCGTGCTGCTGGCACTCTTGGTATTATGGACACTGTACCGCTTCGAGTTCCACCCGCTGCCCGGCGGTCAATTCCCGCTGCCCTTCCCTACCCAATGGATTATCTGGGGCGAGCTCCAGACACACTTGCAAGAAGGCCACATCGCCTACTTGATGGGCGAGCGCAGCTACACCGGCTGGTGGTACTATTACCCCATCGCTTTTTTACTGAAAACCCCACTGCCCACGCTCCTGCTGCTGGGAACCACGTTGTTGACCCACCTCACCATCGCCCGGCGGGACTGGTGGCAACGGCGAGCACTCTGGCTAACACCGCTCCTCTACAGCTTGGCCGCCATCACCAGCACCATCGATATCGGCTACCGTTACCTGCTGATAATGTCGCCTTTTCTCTACATCCTGGTAGGAGGATTATATCCTCTGCTGAAACAACGTTGGCAGCGGGTGGCGGTGCTCGGCGTGCTGCTCTGGTCGCTAGGCGAAAATCTCAACGCCTTCCCACACTACCTAGCCTACTTCAACAACCTAACTCGGCATACGCAAACCAGTCACCGTTACCTGGTAGATTCCAATTTGGATTGGGGGCAAGGTTTCATCGCCCTACATCGTTGGTTAGCCGAACATCCCAGCTCAGAGCCGCTCTACCTGAGCTACTACACCTTCGCGGCTCCAGAACTCTATGGAATCGCCTACACGCCCCTCGCGCCGGCCCGCGATGCGCCGCCCGTGCTCGCCCAATGCTTCGACCCGCCGCCGGGGCGCTACGCACTGAGCGCCACCACCCTCCAGGGCGTGATGGTCAGCACACCGGATACCTACGATTGGTTCCGCCACCGCAAACCGGCGGGCCGGCCAGGCCAGGCGATCTTCGTCTATGATGTGCCCACGCCTAAAACCACACCGGGCTGGATCGCGCAATGCACCGTCCCCGTCATGCCCTTGACCACGGACGCCATTGTGTCTGGCTTTGGCCGTTCAGATCTGCGCACAGTGGCTTTCGATTGCACCAGCAGCTGGGTCTATCCCGGTGGAGGGACGCAACCCGGTTGGTATGCGCTGCAAAGTGCAGCGACGGACACTTTCATCCAAAAACAGTTGGCGCCATTGAAATTGAGTTACGAACAACACCAGGCCGCCGCGCTCCCCCCCTTCCAACTCTATCAACTGACCACGCCGCCCGCCACACCCCGCTTCACACCGGAGAAGACGCTGCACACCGGCCCCTTGCGCTTTCTAGGCCATCAAACAACACTCCCTGATAAAATACAAGCCGGGGAAATTTTAGAGATCAATACCTACTGGCAAGTCCAAGCGGAGGTGTCCTCACGCCCACTCTCCATCATGCTGCACTTGATAGGCCCAGAGGGTGCGGTAGTAGGAGTCGGCGACGGTTTAGGCTATCCGCCCACCGCCTGGCAAGTGGGAGATGTCTTCATCCAGCGACATCAAATCACGCTGCCGGCGGGAACTTCACCTGGCGTTTACAGAGCCAACACCGGCGTCTACTGGTTAGATGATCTCAGCCGGTGGCTGGTGAGAGAAAATGGGACGGAGATTGGGGATCATATCCCACTGACATTGTCGTTGGTTCTTGAATAGCGTCTGGTTAAAATCCCGGCTAGACGCCTAGCGCAAAAAAACGCCCCACCTTAATCGGTGGGGCGTAATAGTTATTTAGCAGCCAGATTAGGGGGTAGTGAACTCACCCTTCGCTACCCAAGTTGAGCAGGCATCACCACTCACGTAGGCTTTAGAAACCACGATATACTCGTAAATCGTGCCGGCATCCAACCCAGCAAGCGCAATAGAGTGACTGGAAGTAGGCACTTTGTTCAAAACTGTGTTTTGCCAGGCCACGTTGCGAACCACTAAGGGCAGATAGACCGTGTAGGTATAAGTCTCCGTGGGGGGAGGAGAAGAGGAACCAACCCTCCGATAGTAAATCTGAGAAATAGCATCCTGGGAAGTGTTCCAGGTAATCAGCGCACTGCTACCAGATACCGAACTACTTAAACTATAGATCCCATTTGGAGCAGTATAATCAGCCGGGTCATAAATCTGAGCAGGTGTAACTTCAGCGAAGGAACCACCATCGAACAATATCTTATCCGATTTTCCCCCATCGGCGTCAGCATACGTAAAGACAGTGATCTTATCCGCCCAGGCCTCTGCCGTCACATTCAGTTCCCCATAGCTCCAGTAATACTTTTTCGATTCTCCCCATTCCAGCGCAGAAGTGAAATCCCCATCATGCACCGCTGGGTCATTGGTGGCTAAATGCCAACCCGTCCGCTCAATTCCCACCCGCATAATATTGACCCAATCCGTAGGAAATGGATCCGGTTCCTGCCCTGTAGGTGGCTCATAGCGAGCTTGGGCGCTCATCTTGAATTCATACTCCAAACAAGGAGTGGTATTGTAAATAACCTGGTACAAACCACCAAAGAATTTACCGCTAGTCCACGCTGTATCAGGATACATGTGAACTCCTTCCACTTGTTGGACATGCGTTGTTTCAGGAACAGCAAACAGAATAGGGGTTCCACCCTTATACCAAATACGCCAATCTTGCCGGCTGGAGAGCGGGATATTGTCAGTGGTGTTATTATCATCATCGGGCAACCAGACCCCGGGCAAATAGTTACCATAGCGCCCATTGAACTCATACCAATCATGATTATCAAACGTAGGATTGTGCAGTGAGGGGGTAGAGGCAGTAGTCACTGCCTGATCATCATCCGTGCCACGCAGACCAAGTTTAGCGTCTGCCAAGACACCAGCAAGAGAGCTACCCAAGATCAATACCAGGGCACTAACTATACTCACCACTATACCTATACGCCGTAGCATAGGGTTCTTCATCAAACAACCTCCTTAACAGTTAAATTTTTCAATTGCTATACGATTAAATATCTCCAACAAATCAATCTGAAAGCGGGCAGAAAAAGCCTGTGCAATGCCCAAGTCACCTAACCTGCAGCCCCCAGTATAACAAAAAAAAGAGTAAGTGGCAAATTCTCTTCAGAAAAGAAAACTTGCTAAATACCTATGCATCGGTACAATAGGCACTTATCTTACCATACTTGATCGGTCTACAAATATGAACAAACT
>JAIOSN010000277.1 GCA_021107605.1 Anaerolineae bacterium
AAAACCGCGTGCTACCAGTGCGAAGTCGCCCTCCGGCAACTAGTTGCTAGGTGAAATTGATTGTTCCCAATCGTGCCAAATTTCACCAATTGCGTGGTGCTCTTTTTGTCCCTTAATATAAGCTTGTACCTGAAGTATATTTTCTCTGCGCAGAGTAAAGGCCCTATAAGAGCCTTGCCATTTAAAGAATTCGCCAACTGCGAGTTCGTGGGTCACCAGATGGGAAGAGGATCCTTTTACCTCTTTAACCAAGGTAGCTATCGTGGTGGTGGCATGAAGCCGTACCAGAAGATGTACATGGTTGGACGTACCGCCAATAGCGAGTGGTACACATTTAAGTTCTCGACATTTCTCGGCGATGGCTGCATAGAGACGTGGCTCAATATCTACCGTGATTAATGGTAACCGGTCCCAGGTCGCCCAAACTAGATGCAGATAAAGTTGAGTATAAGGGGCACGCATCAAAGCCTCCTTGTGATGACAGTCCAGCAGCACGGCGGTTAAAACCGCGTGCTACCATTGCGAAGTCGCCCTCCGGCGACTGCTGCTCCGGCAACTAGTCCACGTAGGTGGACTTGGCATTGGTAGCCGCGAATTCCCACGGCCCTAGGCCGTCTGGCAAGGGTAGTCGCTAGGCCCAAACTCAAGCTGCGCTGGCAGGCTGATGGTCACGGTGGTGCCTTTGTGTTCCATGCTTTTCACCTTCACCTGACCGCCGTGTTGTTTGATGGTGCCGTAGACTTGGGCTAATCCCAGCCCGCTGCCTAGTGGCCGGCGCGTGGTGAAGAACGGCTCGAAGAGATGGGCTAGCACTTCCTCGGACATACCTATGCCCGTATCCGTCACTGCGATCTCTATCCAGGTTCCCTTCTCGTCCGGCGCCGCGCTCGATGGTGGACTCTCGGCCAGTGTGACACTCAAGCTCAGTGTTCCACCGTCTGGCATGGCGAGACGGGCATTATCCGTCAAGTTGAGGAGGGCTTGGTGGAGCCGGTCACGGTCCACCCGGATGGTGGCCGGGCACGGCAGCTGACAAGTGGTGCGAATCTCGATATTGGGCGGGAGTTGCTCTTTAAGTTCAAAGGTGATTTCGTGCAGGAAAGGGCAGATTTCCAGCTCTTCGGGTTGGAGCATAGCCTCGCGTCCAAAGTCCAAAATTTGTTGGGTGAGATCGGCAGCCGCACGGGCTTCGTTATGGATGACCGTAATCTTCTCCCGGTCGGTGGGCGAAAGATGGGATATCCTGAGCATCATCTCGGAGTAGAGAATGATGACGGCCATGAAATTGTTGTATTCGTGCGCGATACCACCTGCCAGCTGGCCCAGCACAGCCAGCCGCTCTTGTTTAACTACCTTCTCCTCCGCGGCCCGTAGCTCGGCCAGAGTGGCGGCGAGCTGTTGGTTGCTGGCGGCCAGCTCACCGTAGAGGCGGGCGTTCTTCACGGCGCTGGCTAGCTCGTTGGCGATGGTGGTCAGGAGTTCCTGATCATGCTCCTGGTAGAGGTAGGGACGGTAGGCTTGTACGCAGAGCACGCCCAGTACTTGCTCACCGCTCAAGAGTGGGACGCCTAACCAGGAGGGAGGTTTTTCTGGGCAGCCCCAGGCTTCCGGCTCTGCCGGGAGCATTTGCTTTTCCTGCTGCGTGTTGATCAAGAGCGGCGCTCTGGTTTTCACAACGTAGGAGGTCAAGTTGTTGCTAAGGGGATAGCAGCCCTGTTCCTCTTTTTGCCGCACACCTTGGTCCATGTTGATGCGATAATCAAATTCCTCTCGCTCTTGATCGTAGAGGGCGATAAAGAAAGCGTCGCAATCGAAGGTTTCGGTAATCTCATGATAGACGGTTTCTAAGAGGGCATCCAGCTCTAGCTGCGCGTTGACCGCGTGGGAGATGCGGTTGATGAGGGCCAACCGCTCGGCGCGTTGACTAATTTTGGTGTGCAAGGTGGCATTCCTGAGCGCCACGGCTAGTTGATCGGCTAAGGTGCATAGCGCCATGACATCCTCGGCATCGAAGGCGGCCAGGTTAGGGCTTTGGATATCTAACACGCCGTAGACCTCCTTGCCGGCGCGGATGGGGACGCAGAGTTCAGACTGTGTCGGAATGCGGTCTGGATAGAGGTTCACGTAATGCGGTTCTTTGTTCACGTCGTTAGCTAATAATGGCTCGTTCTGCTTACCGGCCCAGCCCACCATGCCCTGGCCTAATTTCAGGCTATGTCCGGTTGGATAAGAGACGTATTCACCGGATTGAGCTCGCATTATTAGCTTCTCTTGATTCTCATCTGGCGTGAAGATGGCCACATGATGATAATCAAAGTTTTCTTGTACCAGTCTGGTGGCTCGTGAGAGCAAGCTCTCTAAATCCAGCACGGCGGCGATCTGTTCCCCGATATCGTTGAGAAGTGCTAGCTGGGTAACCCGTCTTTGTAAACGCTCCTCAGCCTCTTGCTGCTCGGTGATATCCAGCGAGAGACCGATGACGCCGATGATTTCGTTATTCTCATTGCGGTAGGGAATTTTGTTGGTTTGCAGCCATCTCTCTTCTCCATCCACATTTTGGGTTTCGATGATATTAAGCTTGGGTTCTCCGGAGGCCATTACCTTTTTATCGGCGGCCCAATAATTTTCCGCTTGCCGGGGGTAGAACTCAATATTAGGATGACCTTCTATCTTCTCGCGGGGTAAACCGATGAACTCGGCAAACGCTTTGTTGACGCGCACCAAGTTATTCTCACGGTCTTTGTAGAAGATCATAGCCGGAACGGCATCCAAGATCGTTTGGAGTTCCGCCTCGCTCTGGCGCAGTGCGGTGGTGCGCGTTAATACATCTTGTTCTAATTTCTGGCGGAGGATTTGTAGCTCTCTCTCTGTCAGTTGGAGCTGGACTAGCGCTGGAACCCACTTACTCAGACCGGCGATGAGGAAGAGTGTGCCGAGCAGGTAGCCCCCCAGCTTTCCCAGATAGAATTTATAGACGGGGT
>JAIOSN010000050.1 GCA_021107605.1 Anaerolineae bacterium
AGGGGGCATCA
This sequence comes from Anaerolineae bacterium, assembly GCA_021107605.1. GTDB lineage: Bacteria > Chloroflexota > Anaerolineae > B4-G1 > SLSP01 > G713. The sequence goes on from JAIOSN010000050.1 coordinate 12, forward strand.
AAGAGATTTAAGCTGACGTTAAGATCTGCTCGCCGGAGTAAGGGGTTCTTTCGCAAGGTAGCCAAGATATCAGCGTAAGATTGAGCTAGGTTAAGAGCCTCACTAGCCCGGTAAAGCTGCTCAGTATCGGCGAGTGCTTGCTGAGTCTGCTCAAAGAGACGCGCATTCTCATTGTCCATGGAGAGCTGGCCCACCACGTCAGTCACCAATGTTATTTCCTCTTCAGTCCAGCTACGATTCTCATCCAATTCTTGGATTCCCACCGCCCCGAGCACTTCATCTTGGAACATAATAGGAACCGCCAGCATAGATTGTGTCGGGGCAGCTTCCCGCTCGCCCCGTGACCCAGAAACCATCACCGGCGACCGCTCATCCCAAGCTCTCTCCATCTCCGGAGTCCAATCACTACCTAGCGGCGCAACACCCAACGTCTGATATTCGGCCTTCAGCACTTGCTCTCGGCTAAAGACTTTCTCCCATTCCTCCATCAGGTAATAGCGCTGTACAGCCCTTACGTCCTGCAAGGCCTTCTCCATCTGTTGGTAGAGACGGGCATTGGAGATAGCGATAGCAATCTGATCGGCCAGCGTTTGCAATACGGCCACATCCTCTTCATTGAAGGCCTCGGGGTCTTTACTCTGCACGTCCAGAGCACCAATCCGCTCGTCACCGACCTGCAGTAGTAAAGCCAGCTCCGAACGAGTGTCCGGTAAATCGGGGTTGTCAAAGTGGACAGCATCCGCACCAACATCCAGCGCAATGCGCGGCTTGCCAGTAGCTGTCACCCAACCAACAATTCCCTGTTCTCCTACCCGCAACCGGTGATGCCGCGCCAGCAGCAGCTGGCCGCCGGTGCTATTCGTGGCCGCCAGCACGGCCCACTCCTCTGTCTCATCCAGTAAAAAGATGCCGGCGTGGTAAAAGCCCAAACTATTACTGATCAATGCCACCGCTTCGCACAACAGTTGTTCTGGTTCCAGTAACTGGCTGACAGCCTTCGCCAGCTCCGCAGTCACCTCCAGATAACGTGCGCGGCGGGTGGTCTGGTTATAAACATCCTCCAACTCATCATGGCGTCTCTGTACACCCGCCAGTAAGCGTGCCGCAACGATAGCATTAGCCACATTCCCCAGTAACCCCTCCAGGGCATGGACTTGTTCATCGGTAAAGGGATCTAATTCGGTACTGTGAATATCTAGCACTCCCAATATCTGCTCCTGCGCCAGCAGCGGGAGGGCCAACTCCGCGCGCGTGGGGAAGTTCTTATAGCGATAAGTGAACTCGACAGGGCGACCGCGTGTCCTCACGCTATCCCGCCAGGCCACCACCGTCTGGTAGCGTTTGCTCCGCAAGGCAGTGGAAACCACAGAGTTTCCCGACGGAGTAACGGTTACTTCCCGCATCAACAAGCCCTCCACCATCCCTCCCGTGGCCACAGTCAACGTCGCGACCTCAGTCTCGCTATCGTATTGAAAGAAGCTAACGTGATAATATTCAAACGCTTCTTGAATCAGCTCCACCGTTCGCTCAATGATAGTGGACACCTCGACGGTAGCCGTGACCGCGTGCCCAATCTCAGTGCTCGCTCTGCCCTGTCGAATATAACGGGCAAGCTTCCCTTCGGTCTCTTCCCGCAGACGCCCCAGGGACCATAACACAGCCGTCATACCACCCAGCCCTACTAATTGCCCTCCCCATACTCCTATCGCGACCGCTTCCCCCAAGACAAGCATACGCAATGCTAAAATCAAAACTATAATTCCGGCCCAGAGTGATCCGGCAGCAGGAGTAAGCAGGAGAGATACCAGAGCAACGGGTACTGCATAAAGTAGCAACTGTGCATGCCCAAATGAATGCCCCCAACTCTCAAAGGAGACGAGAAAGAGTATCAACGCAATTAAAAAGAGATAAAATGCCAATACCATGTAACCTTGTTGTTGTAATTTTCGCAAGCCAATTAGAACCACCATGAAAACCGGGCCTATCACCATCCAAGATTGCAGGATTCCGACCGTAATTGTTGCCAGGGTCACCGTCGTGAAAATGATGGACAGCACAAGGGCGCCGAGCCAGAGAGGATACCAGATAAACTCAACTCGGGGCAAATCCTCCTCACGGATAGCCATCAATGCTTTTAAGTGCTCCCATATTTTCCGCATCCTAACTCTCCCTACTTCTCTTTAGGCGGGCCGCGCTCTCTTCCTCGCTCTCCATCGCTTTCTGATCTGGAGCCGATTCACTAACCTCTCTACCTCGCAAACGCACCAATACCCGATCAGCTCCCAATGCTTGCCCCAGCTCGGCGGCCGCGGTCTGCAGGATAGTAGCCATATCCGGTGAACGGCGGAGCCGTGAGGTGATCTCGTAGATCTGGCGCTCATGCTGTGCCCGGCGCTGCGCCTGCTCAAAGAGACGCGCGCTCTGAATGGCAATCGCCGTCTGACCAGCGATAGAAACTAAGAGATCACGGGCATGTTCATCGTAAACACGCGGAGTGGTGTAACTCTGCACCGCGATAACGCCCAACACACGGTCGCCAATCATCAACGGCGCTCCCAACCAGGACAGCGATGCGCGCCCTATCCCGACGCCCGTTAAATTTTGGAGTATCCATTCCTCTACGTGCTCTCGAATCAGAAGTGGCTGCTTCTGGCGCATGATATGCTCAGTCAGACCCTTCTGCTCCATCTGTCGCGCCTGCCACATTACCAGCTCCCCGTCTTCCATAACCAAAGGGAAGGAGAGCTCCTCTATTTTCTCGTCACAGAACGCGATATAGAAATTGGTGGCATCCAATAGACGCGCGGCGCCTTGATAAGTCGTTTCCAACACTGCCTGCACATGCAACTGCGAGGTAAGCGCCTGCGCCAGCTCATTCAAGGCCACCAGTTCCTCCGCCCGGATGCGGGCTTCGTGGAACAGCCGCGCGTTCTCCAACGCCACCACCGCCTGTGCCGCAAGCAATTCCGCCAACCGCACAGCTTCGGAATCAAAAGGGGCCTGACTCGGTGACCGAAAAACAAGCAAGACCCCCAGCAATTGCTCTTTGGAGCCAAGCGGTACAGCCATAGCCGACCCTATCTCGGACTCAGGCAACCATTCGTCTCTCCGCTCCCAACTACGGTAATCATCAATCCGCAAAGATTTGTTTTGCGCAAAGACGTATCCAGCTAATCCCTCCTCTGGCTGGATCTCCCGTCCCTCAAAGGCCGCTGGACTTGTCAAGCCCCGGATTGAGGAGAGTACCAAGAGCTCCTCTCGTTCATTGTAATGTGCAAAAACACCGGCGTCGCCCACCAACACCTCCGCGGCGCGTTCCACCAGCAAATCCTGTGTCTCCTTAACCTCCACCACGTCACCAAAACGCAACGATAGCTCATAAAGTTCCCGCAATTCGGTGGAACGGCGCTCTGTCTCGGTCAACAAGTTGAGGTTTTCCACCACTACCGCGATCTGATTGGCCAGAGACTGAGCTAATTCCCGCGTATCCGGATCCAACAGAATATCTTCTACTCGCTGAATCAATGCGATAAAACCTACTTTTTTGGTCGCGGTGCGAATGGCCACGTAGAGCACCCGGCCTAGATCGTAATTTTGTGCCAAATCCAATTCTTCAAAGATCGGTAAGACTTTACCCATCTCTGGACGAGAGAGTCCTCGAAAGAAGATTTGCAAGTCCAGCGGTAAAGAGATAATACCCGCAGCAGCCAACAAATTTTCACCCGAAGGCAACGTCAATGCCTGTGGTTGTATTTTACTAGCATCGGAACTCAAGAAGGTAAAGATCCCCACCGCCATATTCAACCCTCGAGCCAAGATTACGGCAATCTCCTGCAACGCAACTTCTGCATTGCTCATGGAAGAAGCCGATTGTAATACCTGGTTGAGCAGCTCTTGGCTACGCGCCGTGCGTTGCGCCTCCTCAAATAGCCGCGCATTTTCCAACGCAATCGCTACCTGATCGCTGATACTTTTAATTAAGGTAATCTCCTCATCTGTCCAGTTCCGTTCGGGATCCGAAAGCGAGAGCATAGCGATTGTCTCTCCACGATATTGGAGTGGAGAGATAAGATAAGGATTATCTGCGCCCAACATCACCTGTCGCACCCCCGTGCCCCCCAACAAGGCCGGCGAAGTAGGCAGCGGCAAGACCGGCTGCACTCCCACACGATCATACTCGTAGGCCTGCGGACGAATGCGATCGGCAACTCGGGCCCAACCTTGACGGCTTTGATCACGTTGCATGGTCTCCAATTCGGCCAAGGCGAAACGAGTCTGTTCCAATAGCCGCGCGTTCTGCAAAGCTACTGATATCTGATCCGCCAACAGTTGCAAGGTCTCAATATCCTCATCAGTAAAAGCACCTTGTTCGACACTCTGCACGTCCAACACACCCACCACCTGCTGATCCAAGTTAACCAAGGGCAGCGCCATCTCCGAGTGGGTCTCGGGCAGTTCGGAGGTATTGAACCAGACCGCATCCACCCCCACATCCAGCGCGATACGTGGCCGTCCGGTAGCGGAGACCGACCCCACGATACCTTGCTGTCCCACTCGCAGACGATGGCCACGGGCCAACATGCGCTGGCCGCCTTCCGAGGAAACCGCCCGCAAAACGGCCCATTCCTGTTCGTCATCCAAGAGGAAGATACCCACGTGGTAATAGTTAAATTGAGTGGCGATCGCCGTCACCGTGCGCTTCAAGAGGTGCGAGACATCACGTACCGTAGCCGCCTCTTTGCTAACCAGAGCGACGGCCTGCAGCTGCTGCCCACGTTTTCGGAGCGCGTCTGTACGCTCGGCGACTTGTTGCTCCAAAGTACCGACCAGGTCATGTAAGCGAGCGGCCATCTCATTAAAAGTGCGTGCCAGAAAACCCAGCTCGTCGCGACCCCGCACCGGAATCTCATATTCAAAATCGCCGGCCCCGATGATGGCGGCGCCTTCCGCCAAATCACGCACCTGACGCAAGACCAGACGCTGCATAAATATCAACAGCGACCCAATCAGCAGTCCCATCAACGCAGCACTGGCCAGCAGCGGCCCCCACATCAATGCGGGTGGCTCAACCACCGCCACAGTCTCACCAATAACTACGTATAATGAGTCCTCCCCCAGCAACG
>JAIOSN010000137.1 GCA_021107605.1 Anaerolineae bacterium
GGCGGCATTGGTCACGATGAGAGTTTCCACGCCCATTATTTGCATCACCCGAATGGGGAAGCCGATCTGGGTGATGGAATAGCCCTCATAGAAATGCCCACGTCCCTGCATGACCATCACCGGCCGGCCGGCCAGCGTACCCAACACCAGCCGTCCTGCGTGTCCCTGGACCGTGGAGACTGGATAATGGGGGAGCTCCTGGTAAGGGATGATAGTAGCGTCGGCGATTGAGTCGGCCAGATGGTTCAGCCCGGAGCCTAAAATCATGCCTACTTTTGGTTCCAAAGCCGTGTGTTGGCGGATAACTGCGGCCGTGGCTTTGAAATCTTCCATCGTGTAGTATTCCATCGTTGCATTCTCCTTTACTGGATTAATTTCTTGATTCCCCTGAAAAAAATATCTCACCACAGAGACACAGAGGGCACTGAGAAAAGATAAGTTTTGGGTAGATATATTTAACATTGGTTTCTCTGGAAAAAGATATCTTATCACAGGGACACAGAAGGCACTGAGAAAAGATATCTCACCGCAAAGACGCAAAGGACGCTAAGAAAAAATAAGTTTTCAGAATCTTCGTGCCTTCGTGGTGAAATTCTTTGTTTTTACAGTAGACTCATTTTTGATGAAAAGCGCGTGGATGCGCGCGGTCGTAAGCTGCACGCTTACGTTTATTCGATACCTGAGTGTATATCTGGGTCGTGGTGATGCTGGCGTGACCTAAAAATTGTTGCAATTCGCGCAAATCAGCCCCGCCATCTAATAGATGGGTAGCGAAAGTGTGGCGTAAGGTATGCGGCGTAACTTTATCTTCCAGGCCCACCGCTTGGGCATGTTGTTGCACAATGAACCAAAGTCCCTGGCGGGTGAGTTGCTCACCTCGTTGGTTGAGAAAGAGAGACTTTTCGGCAGTTCCACAGAGGAGAAACGGGCGCCCTTCCTGCAGGTAGTGGCGGATCGCCGTCAGAGCTATTTTGTGGATGGGGATGAACCGTTCCTTTTCCCCTTTACCCAGGCAGCGCAACCGTTGCTCTTGGAAATCAATATCGTTGATGGTCAGGGTCACGGCTTCGGTAGCGCGTAACCCCGTGGCGTAGAGCGTTTCGAAGAGCGCGTGGTCTCGCAAGTCAAGCGGCGTGGGATGCGCGGTCGTCTCGGTCAGAAATTGCTTCATCTCTTGATGGGTGAGCACTTGAGGGAGCCGTTGCCCTACTTTGGGCTGGTGCAACCACTTGGTTAAATCCTGGATCAGGATACCCTCGGCGAAGAGGAAATTGAGGAACGAGCGGCTGGCAGCGACCTTCCGGGCCACGCTGGCCGTGCTGTAACGTTCCTGTAGCCAATCTATGAACCCGGTCAAAATGTCCGGGGTTAGCTCTTGCCAGCGAGTTAACTCCGCTTTCGCTGCGTAACTTCGTAATTGTTTCAGGTCTGTCTGGTAGGCGGAGAGCGTGTGGGGTGAGTACCCGCGCTCAAATTTTATGTAGTGTAGAAATTGCGTTACGGCTTCTCTCATAAGTGTCGCCCAGATACCACGTTATTAACATAACAAAGGGATTATAGCATAACTAAGAGGAAAACCAAAAAGGTTAGTTCACCACGAAGACGCGGAGGGCGCAGAGATTTGAAATCTAATATCGGATCCTCTCGATGATCCAGAGGAACTTGGGCTGGTCTCCCGACCGTGCCCTTACTCCCGCAGCTGGAAGCCACGGCGGTAAGGGTAACAGACCAGTCCAGCGCGAACCTCGCTTTTTCGCTTTCCCGCTCACTCGCTTAGGCGACGCGGGCCTGGTAGGGGTAGTTGATGAACCTTATTAAGGTGATAAAATAAAGTCTCTATTGAGAGGTAAATCAGAGAGGGAGATAAACTGATGAAACGGAGCGCACTGACCGGTTTATTGATATTGACACTTCTACTGGCGGCGTGTGGCAGGGAAGAGGAGGCCGAGACGACACCGTCCGCCATAGCGGATTATGTGCCTATGATCTCCGTCACCGGGGAAGTGCTACCGGCGACTAAGGCTACCTTGAGCGCCCAGACGGGCGGCCAGCTGACCGAGCTGCTGGTGGCAGCAGGCAGTCAGGTGGAGGCGGGTGCGGTACTGGCGCGCTTGGATGATCGCGCGGCACGTTTGGGCGTGCAACAGGCGCAGGCAGCCTTAGCTACGGCAGAGGCGCAGTTGGTTCAGGTGCAAGCCGGAGTACGGGATGAGGAGGTGGCGCAAGCTGAGACAGCGGTGGAAGTGGCTGAGGCCGGGTTGCAGCTGGTCTGGGAAGGGGCGGATGATCAACAGCTTATCGCGGCGCGTGCTGAACTTGCCAATACCGAAGCTGCACTCAAACAGGCACAGGCGGCCTATGACCCCATCAAATGGATGCCGGGTATTGGGATGCGCCCAGAATCGCTCCAAATGGAACAGGCCACCAACGCTTATGATGCAGCTCAAGCGCGTTACCAGGATTTGGCGGAAGGGCCTTCGGCGGCGACTATCCGTCAGGCGCAAGCGCAGGTGGCGCAAGCGGAGGCGCAACTGGAGTTAGTGGCAGCCGGCACTACCGCCGAGGCCATCGCGGTAGCGCAAGCGCAGGTAGAGGCGGCCCAAGTGTCCCTGGAACAAGCGGACCTGGCACTGGCGCAGACCGAGATCAGAGCACCCTTTGCCGGTATGGTGGGCATTACTTTTGTGGAAGCCGGTGAGTTTGTTGCGCCCGGCCAACCGTTCTGCATTGTGGGCGACTTGAGCACGTTGCATGTTGAGACCACCGACCTCTCGGAGATTGACGTGGCCCAGATTGAGGTGGGGAAAAAGGCCACCATCACCTTTGACGCGCTCCCCGATGAGACGTTCACCGGCGCCATCACCTATATCGCGCCGATGGCCGATCCGCAGAGCAGCGGCGTCAACTACACGGTGCAGTTGGCGGTTGCGGAGCTGGATCCAATCATTCGGTGGGGGATGACGGCTTTTGTGGATATTGAAGTTCAGTAGGCAGTAGGCGGTAGACAGTAGGCGGTAGACAGTAGGCGGTAGACAGTAGACGGTAGACAGTAGACGGGACATGGTAGTCCCCGTAGGTGAACTTCGCAAGGGTAAAAATCTAGTACCCTTGAGCATAAATTTGCCTACCGGCAAAGGCTAGCGGCGGAGCACCAAACAAGGGTAGGGTTATTTACGCCTACGTCTAGGAGTTAATTGACTACTCATCCAATCAACTAATCGACTAATCGACCAGTGACTATCCGACCAATTGACTACCCGACCAATTGACTACCCGACTAACGACTAATCGACTAATCGACTAACGACTAATTGACTAATGACTAACCGACTAATCACTCATTCCAAACATGATACTCAAAAACCTTTTGCATCGAAAAATACGTTCACTGCTCACCATCTTTGGCATTGCGATCGGGGTGGCG
>JAIOSN010000256.1 GCA_021107605.1 Anaerolineae bacterium
GAGCAGCAGTTCACGTACCGCGACACGCCCGTCCGCAACATCCTGGCCTGGCGCGGCGCCGGGCCAGCCGTGCTGCTGGGCGCACATTACGATACCCGTCGCGCCGCCGACGAGGAGGATCCCACCGTGCCGGTGATGGGCGCCAACGATGGGGCCAGCGGCGTCGCCGTGCTGCTGGAACTGGCCCGCGTCCTGGATGAGGAGAAGCTAACGAACCAGCTCTATCTGGCTTTTTTTGATGCTGAAGACAATGGTCGCTTGGACGGCTGGGAGTGGATCGTCGGCTCAACCTACCTGGCTCAACATTGGGGCGAGGAGAACGAGGCCCCGCTGGAGGCGATGGTCTTGGTGGATATGATCGGCGATGCCGACCAGCAGATCTACTACGAACGCAACTCCAACCCGGCCTTGAGCGAGACGCTCTGGGGGATCGCTGCCGAGTTGGGATACAGCGACCGCTTCATCCCGCAACCCAAATACACCATGCTAGACGATCACATCCCCTTTGCGCAGCAAGGCATACCCGCCGTGGATATCATCGACTTCGATTATCCCTACTGGCACACCACGGAGGACACGCGCGACAAAGTCTCAGCGGAGAGCTTGGCCGCAGTCGGGCGCACGTTGGAAGTCTGGTTAGAAGAGAAGTAACTTCATTCACTTTTTTCTGGACGCAGATTTTCGCAGATAAATACTGATTTATTGTTTTTAATCTGCAAGCGCAGCCAGCGTTTATCGGCGTCCTTTTTCAGTGGTATCAAGGAATTTGCGGTTATGAAACCTACCCAGCTCTGCTTAGTTCTGCTCCTGCTAACTATCACCCTCACCTTGGCCGCGTGTGGAACACTGCGCACGCCGGCCAGGGCAGTAACGTCGCCAGATGGACGCCTGGAACTCACCTTTCTCTTGCGGAATGGTGTGCCCTACTACCGCGTCCGCCGCGACGGCGCGGAAATCATCAAGCCGTCGCAACTGGGGTTTACCTTCAAGGAAGCGGTGCCGCTAAACCAGAATTTTAGCATCGCTTACAGTCAGGCATGTAGCTACGACGAAACCTGGATCCAACCCTGGGGCGAGGTCAGAGAGATTCGCAATCATTACCATGAACTGCAAGTAGATCTGGTGGAAACCGGCGCGCCGGCGCGCCAACTGACACTACGCTTCCGAGTTTACAACGATGGCTTAGGCTTCCGCTACGAACTCCCACAACAAGAACAGCTCACCGCTTTTGAGATCATGGACGAGGAGACCGAATTCGTACTGACCGGCGATCACCAAGCCTGGTGGATTCCGGCCTACACCGCCGACCGCTACGAGACTAACTACTCCACCTCGCCGCTCAGCACCTTCCAGACCCGTTCTCCGCGCGCGGCGGCACATACGCCCTTGACGATGCAAACCGCTGAGGGACTTTACCTCAGCTTCCACGAGGCAGCCTTGACCGACTATGCGGCCATGACCTTACAATATACTGAAACCAACACCCTGGTCGCAGATCTAGTCCCCTGGTCGGATGGCGTCAAAGTGAGAGGGACGACGCCCTTTCAGACCCCGTGGCGCACACTGCAAGTCGCCTCAGAGGCAGGAGAACTACTCACCTCAAATCTCATCTTGAATCTCAACGAACCCAACCGCTTGGAAGATACCTCATGGATCAAGCCTGGCAAGTATATTGGCATCTGGTGGGGAATGCACCTCGAAAAATACACGTGGGCAGCCGGGGCAGAACATGGCGCCACCACAGAACGCGCCAAACGCTACATTGATTTTGCGGCGCAACACGGCTTTGATGGCGTCCTGGTCGAAGGTTGGAATCAAGGCTGGGAGCAGGGAGGCTATGACTTCAACTTCACCACGCCTTACGAGGATTTTGAGATTACAGAAGTAACCGGCTACGCGGCTCAACATGGGGTCGAACTTATGGGGCATCACGAGACAGACGGTGCGGTCGGGAACTACATCCAACAGCTGGGCGCGGCCTTTGATTTTTATCAGGAGCTAGGAATCCATATCTTGAAGACGGGCTACGTCGCTCCTGATCGCGGCATCCAACGCTGGGATGAGGCCGGCAACCTGTTAGGGCTGGAAGCACATCACGGCCAATACATGGTGCGCCACTACCGCGAAATAGTGAAAATGGCCGCCAAGCATCAGATCATGATAGACGTCCATGAGCCGATCAAACCCACCGGCATCCGTCGCACCTACCCCAATATGATGACGCGGGAAGGCGCGCGCGGCCAAGAGTTCAACGCCTGGTGCCTGGGCGGAAACCGCGTAGAGCACACCGTGATTTTGCCTTTTACCAGACTGCTGGGCGGCCCCATGGATTTCACACCGGGTATCTTCGACCTGCTGCTAGGGGAAAAGGACCCGCACTACCGCGTCAACACCACCCTGGCCAAACAACTGGCGCTCTACGTGGTGCTTTACAGCCCCTGGCAGATGGCGGCAGATCTGCCAGAGAATTACGCCGGGCAACCGGCCTTCCAGTTCATCAAAGATGTGCCGGTTGATTGGGAGGAGACGCAAGTGTTGCACGCTGCAATTGGCGACTACGTAACTATCGTGCGTCAAGACCGGCAAAGCGAAGAGTGGTATTTGGGAAGCATCACCGACGAGCTGAGCCGGACTTTACAGACTCCGTTGACTTTCCTGCCACCGGAGCGCCAATTTGTGGCGGAGATCTACGCCGACGCCCCCGGCGCCGATTGGGAGACCAATCCACTGGCGCTAGGGAACAGAGAGCAACTAGTTGCTCGGGAAACAATCTTACAGCTAACCCTGGCTCCTGGCGGCGGGCAGGCCATCCGCTTCCGCCCCGCGACTAC
>JAIOSN010000336.1 GCA_021107605.1 Anaerolineae bacterium
CCCCTGATGTCGAGCCGCTGCCGAACATCGAGATACCGCGCGTCGGTGTCTTTGTCTGCCACTGTGGGAGCAACATCGCCGGGGTGGTGGATGTGGAGCGGGTGGTCGCGTACGCGAAGACGTTGCCGGAGGTGGTTTACACTTCGGATCAGATGTTCTCCTGCGCCGGGAATACCCAGGCGGAGATTGAGAAAGCCATCCAGGCAGAGGGCATCACCCGCGTGGTGATCGCCGCTTGTTCGCCCAAGACTCACGAATCTATCTTCCGGGGTGTGCTGATCCGCGCGGGGTTGAATCCTTATTTGCTGGAGATGGCGAATATCCGCAACCTGGATTCTTGGGTGCATAAGTTTGATAAGGAAGGAGCCACTATCAAAGCGTTGGATATGGTCAGCATGGCGGTGGAGAAGGCGCGGCGGTTGGAACCGTTGGAAGTCAGCCACTTGCCGTTGACGCAGCGCGCGTTGGTGATCGGCGGAGGCATCGCCGGCATGACGGCGGCGACGGCATTGTCCCGGCAGGGCTTTGATACCCATCTCGTGGAGCGGGGTGAGCGGTTGGGCGGTCTGTTGATGGAACTGGCGCATATCGCTCCCGCCGATCTGGAGGCCGTCGCGCTGGTAGCTGCCAAGCGCGAGGAGCTGGCGCAGGTCGGCGTGCAGGTTCACCTGGGGACCAGAGTACAAACTATCGGCGGCGTGGTCGGCAACTTCCAGGCCCGCCTGAGCAATGGGGATTACTTGGACGTGGGCGCGATAGTGATGGCGACCGGAGCTACTCCTTATCAGCCGGCGGAGTTTGGGTATGGGATAGACCCGCGAGTCATTACGAATCTGGAATTAGAGGGAGTGTTTAGTCAAAAGTCAAAAGTCGAAAGTCGAAAGTCGAAAGTCGAAAGTCGAAAGTCGGAAGTCGAAAGTCGAAAGTCGTCTGCCAGCAGTGAACTTGAAACTTGTAACTTGCAACTTGTAACTGCGGCTGAGCACATCACGTTTATTTCGTGCGTGGGATCGCGGCAGGGGGAGCGCGGTTGTTCCCGGTAATGTTGCACCTCCATGATCAGTCAGGCGTTGAAGTTGCGGCAGCTGGGGAAGCGAGTGCGGGTGGTCGCGAAAGATATTCGCACTTATAGCCGCCAGGCCGAGGAGTTGTACGAGGAGGCGATGCGGGCCGGCGTGCAGTTCTTCCGCTACGCTGATGACCGGCCGCCACAGGAGGTGGTGACTTTTGAGGAGGGGCATGTCGAGTTCTACGATCATTATCTGGGCACGCGGCTGCGTATTCCCACCGATCTGTTGGTGTTGACCGTGGGGCTTTGTCCTACCGAGGATAATTTGGCCGCGCAGTTGAAGCTCTCGCGCAGCGCGGACGGTTTCTACATGGAATTGCATCCCAAGTTGGGGCCGGTCGAGACGGCGGTGCAGGGTGTGTACCTGGCCGGCGCGTCTCAGGGCGCGAAGGACGTGCGCGAATCTATGGCGCAGGCGCTGGCGGCGGCGGGGAAGGCGGGCGCGTTGTTGGCCCGTGGTGAGATCGAGAAGGAGCCGTTGACGGCTAAGCACGATCCGGAGAAGTGCATTGGTTGTATGCGCTGCGTCAAGGTATGTCCTTTCAATGCCATCGAGCAGATCGGGGAGCCGGGCAAGGGCACGGTGCGGATCGCCGAGGCGGCTTGCATGGGTTGTGGGAACTGCGCGGCGGAGTGTCCGGTGGGTGCTATCGAGATGCCCTACTTTACCCGCGCTCAAGTAACGGCCCAGATCGACGCGGCGTTGGCGGAGCACCCGGAGGAGAAAGTGCTCGTCTTTACCTGCAACTGGTGCTCTTACGCCGGCGCGGATCTGGCGGGGATTGAGAAGCGACAGTATCCGACCTCCTCGCGAATTATCCGTACCATGTGTTCGGCCCGCCTGGAGGAGCGTTTTGTGGTGCGCGCCTTTGAGCAGGGCGCGGGCGCGGTCTTGGTGACGGGTTGCCGGCTCACCGAGGATGGTTCGGATTGCCATTATAACTATGCTAACACGCACACCTACAAACGGTTCAAGCGCTGGAAGCGGAAGTTGGTCCGCAAGGGTTTGGCGCCGGAGCGGTTGCAATTACGTTGGATTTCGGCGGCGGAAGGTAAGGAGTTCGCGGAGAAGTTGCACGAGATGGATGAGGTGGTGCGGGAGTATGCGGATAAGAAGAGTGAGTAAGTTGTCATTCCGAGCAACCAAAAGGCGCAACGCGACTGCCGGGCAGCGAGGAATCTACTGGGAAATCCAGGTTGTGAGTTGTGAATGAGAAAACATTACTACGTCTATATCATGACCAATACTTCTCGTACTCTTTATACCGGGATAACTAACAATTTAGTCCGGCGGGTCTATGAGCATAAACGCGGACACGGCTCAAAATTCACAACCAAGTATCATATTACTTGGTTGGCTTACTCCGAAGTCTACGGCGATGTCCGTGACGCGATTAGGCGAGAGAAACAAATTAAAAGTCGGCGTCGTTCGAAGAAGGTCGCCTTGATTGAATCGATGAATCCGAAATGGCGAGATTTAACTTTAGATTGGGATGACTGTCTTGAAGAGTAGTTGTATTGTCATTCCGAGCGGAGTGCTCCGAGCAGCGCGAGGAGCACGTAGTCGAGGAATCTACCGGCAAATTCACGTTTTGAGTTAGACAAGTAGTAGATTCCTCGCTGGGCGCATCGCTAGCGCTCCGCTTGGCTCGGAATGACACGAGAGCTAGGTTGTCGATACGCAACACGCAACACGCAATAGGACCCGGAGGCTATATGGAACCACAAGATGAAGCCATTGTCATCAACGATGAACTTTGGGACGAACTTATCACGCTGACTGGCGGTGAGGCGGCGGCATGTTACCAATGTGGGGTCTGCACGGCGATCTGTCCCTGGGGCTTGGTGAAGGAGGAGACCTTCTCCGTGCGCGCCCTTATCCGCCGGGCGCAACTGGGCTTGCCTGGAGGACAGGAGTCGCTCTGGCTCTGCACCACCTGCGGTGAGTGTGAGGCGTACTGTCCGCGCGGCGTGGATATCCCCAACGTTTTCCGCGCCTTGCGTGAGGTGGCCTGGCAGCGCCGCGAGACGCCGGAGGGTTTGCCGTCGCTGCTCTGGTCAAATTACTGGAACGATAATCCGTGGGGGCAGCCGCCTTCACAACGGATGCAGTGGGCGCAGGATTTGGAGCTGCCGCTCTTTGACCCAGCCGAGCATGAGATTCTCTACTACGTTGGCAGCACGGCCGCTTACGACAAGCGGGCGCAACGAGTCGCCCGCGCCCTGGTCAAAGTTTTCCGCGCGGCCGGAGTCTCCTTTGGCGTGTTGAGCGTGCATGAGCCGCCCGATGGCGCGGAGATTTTGGATGTGGGACATCGCCGTTACTTTGAGGAGGTGGCGGAGCAGAGCGCGGAGCTCTTCCGCGCGCGCGGCGTGACGCAGCTGGTGACGACGTCGCCGCATAGCTACGATGTTTTCAAGCAGCAGTACGGGCAATTCTACGCGGCGTTGCAACCTCTGCACTACACGCAATACCTGGCCGAGCTTCTCTCTGCTGGACGTTTGCACTTTGCGAAGCCGCTGGCGCGCAAAATTACTTTCCACGATCCCTGCTACCTGGCCCGGCATAACGACGAGACGGTCGCACCACGTCAGGTTTTGGCCGCGATCATGGAGAGTGAGTTACTGGAGATGGAAAATTCCGGCGCGGAGACGTTCTGCTGTGGCGGCGGAGGCGGGCGGATGAGGCTGGAGACGGCGGCCGGCGAGCGGTTCTCCGATCTGCGCTTGGACGAGGCGTTGGAGACCGGTGCCGAGGTGCTGGCGACGGCTTGTCCTTTCTGCATCGCCTGCCTGGAGGATAGCGTCAAGGCGCGGGGGATTGAGCAGTTGCAGGTGTTGGATATCGCTGAAATCGCGGCGTTGACAGTTACAAGTTGAAAGTTACACGTTACACGTTGAAGGTTGCAAGTTGAAAGTTGTCTGGCTGGTAACGAGAAATTGGACGCAGATGAACGCAGGCTGTGCTCGCAGATTAAAAAC
>JAIOSN010000344.1 GCA_021107605.1 Anaerolineae bacterium
AAGATCCCACCATCAACCGGCTGGAAGCCATGTCGGTGGAACGGTTAGGGATGGAAGCAGCGCTCTTTATCACCAGCGGCACACAGGGCAATTTGATCGCGCTCTTAGCGCACTGTGGGCGTGGCGAGCAGGTGCTCTTGGGTGATAAGAGCCACACCTATCTCTTTGAGCAGGGCGGTCTGGCCGCGTTGGGGGGCATCATGCCGCACCCGCTCCCTAATCAACCGGACGGCACGTTGCGTCTGGCTGATATCAAGGCCGCAATAAATCCCGACAATCTACATTTCCCGCGCACTCGTCTGCTCTGCCTGGAGAATACCCACAACTTGTGCACCGGCAGCCCGCTAACGGTGGAGTACACGGCGCAGGCGGCAACGTTGGCCCACACTCATGGACTCAAGCTGCATCTGGATGGCGCGCGTATCTTCAACGCGGCAGTGGCGCTAGATGTGGAGGCGCGCGAATTAGCGGCCCCTGCGGATTCCGTGACCTTCTGCCTCTCCAAAGGACTCTGCGCGCCGGTCGGCTCGGTGCTCTGCGGGAGCGCGGCCTTCATTGAAAAGGCGCGACGCGCGCGCAAGCTGTTGGGCGGCGGGATGCGGCAAGCCGGTTTCCTGGCCGCGGCCGGCATTGTGGCATTAGAGAAAATGACGGAGCGGCTGAGAGAAGATCACCGCCGGGCAAAGGAATTGGCTGCCGGGTTAGCTGAGATCCCCGGCCTGGAGGTGAGTCCCGTGAGCAGCAATCTCATCTACTTCCGCCTCACTGACGAAGTACCGGTGGATGCGCCAGAAGTGGAACGGCGTCTCAAGAAAGAACAGGTGTTACTCTTAGCCCGCAGCGCACGTGACTTCCGCGCCGTCACCCACTATTGGATCCAGGATGAGGATGTCACGCGTACCCTGGAGGTGGTAGCGCAGGTGTTGAGGAGTTGCTAGAGTATCTTGACAATGTTTGTGAGAACGTGTACCCTGTGAGAGGTTAGAGATTTGGGGAAGCGATCCTGAAGTATTTTTGAATACGCTATGAAAGAATATGTGATGCGTTGATAAATTGAACCATCTGTTTTGGGATAATGTTAGTTAAAGAGGAAGATAATGGTAAGGACACAGTTGAAACTACTTTCAATAAGAAAAACTGAAAAGAAAACCAGCGAGCGAACGCAGGGAGGGATAACAACCTCAAAACTTATTATGTCTGCACATATTGGAAACAATGATAAATTGTTTCCAATGGTGTTGCGTTTGCATGTACCGAGAGGAGCACTTGTCGCTGATGTCACTTACGGTAAAGGAGTTTTTTGGCGGAATATACCGAAAGGCGAGTATAGAGTATTAGCTTCAGATATTGCTACCGGTATAGATTGCCGGAGACTGCCCTACAAATCAAATTCTCTGGATTGTGTGGTTTTGGATCCACCTTACATGGAAGGCTTTTACCGAAAAACTGGACAAAAGGCTGGGTCAGGTACACATGCCGCATTTCGGGACTACTATTCCAGCGGCACTGAAAAACAACAAGGTCCAAAATGGCAAGATGCAGTAACTTATTTCTATATCCAGGCTGCTCACGAGGCTTACAGAGTTTTGAGAGAAAATGGAGTCTTAATTGTAAAATGCCAAGATGCAGTAAGTTCAAATAGACAATACTTAACACACGTAGAACTTATTATTGCCTATGAAAAAATGAGGTTCTATGCCAAGGACTTATTTGTGCTTATAAGATACAATAAACCCGCTGTAAGCCGAATAAGGAACCAAGTGCATGCAAGGAAAAATCATTCTTATTTTCTTGTTTTTGTTAAAACACCAAAGGAAAAATCAGTTCGGTCTATGCGGTCTACTTAGATTGCTCTACAATCAATTCATCAAGCAAAGCATATAAGTTATCTACGAAAGGAGGCTCAGGAGGCCACGTTACAGATACCAAAGAAGCCAATAGATATTGTTGTTGTTCTGGTGTGTACCCACCCCAATTACTTCGCGGCAAATCTTGGTTTTTAGCAAAGACAAAATTCCATTCATTTTTGAAAGAAAAGACATTAACTGCCAGAACGTCAAATTCCCCGACCCTCAAGAGCGTTGTGTTTACCTCATCATCATTAGCTAAGATAACTTTTCGTCGGTCACTGGCATCCACCTGGGCTTTGCCTTGCCATTGACCGGCAATTTCTTTAATTGAATTAGTCTGCAATGATTTAGCCTCAATAGTAAAAGAGTGTCCTTTGTAAACTATTCGACGGTCTCCTTTCCTTCTTCGGTCATGGTCATCATCTTTAAGCGCTTCAGTAATATCAGGATGTTCTAACCAAAGTTCATGTAGCTTGAATTCAGCAGTGTACCCAAAAAGCATTCCTCGTAAACTTGGGTTTTGATTTATCAAACTAGTCAAATCACGAGGTTTGATCTCCCAAAGTTCTAAAATGTCCGATGGATTATCTTCGGGGAAAAAATCCATTTTAAGTTGCATAATTATATCAACAGAATGAGCTTTAAGAGCTGTGGTAACTTGCAGGAATTCAATAACATCTAAACGGCGTTCGCTACGTTCATATTTAGATACGAATGACTGGGGTCTTTTTAGCAATCGAGCTAATTCGCTTTGGGTTAGTTGGCTTTCTTCTCTTGCAGTGATGAGAAGTTGACAGAAATGGTGATATGCTTTCGAGGACAAGGATTTTGTCATGGGCAGCTCCTTTATGTGTATTCTTTAATTTCCCATAATATAAGACCAGTCTTGTAATATCCCAAGATAGGTTATTAGGTCTACTGAAAAAACCAGAGATTTCACCACGGAGCACAGAAATTCTAAACTTAACCTCCAAAAAATTAACATTTTGGTATGAGATGTTAAATATTTTTACGCCAAACCTCAATTTTTCTTGTAAGTCCTTTTTTCGAGGGAGCTAAGTACACTTGTCACTGATGGTGATAGAGATGGTGTTGGGGAGTTGCGACTAGCCAGCACCATCTCTTCATCAGCATAGATTGTGGTAAAATAATAGCTATGGTGTTACACGTTGTAACCGCTGGATATTCTACTTACATATTCAATCACATTATTAAAGGAGTGTAACAAAATGACCATTGATGAAAATGCTCGCTATCTGGAAAGTCACGAATGGGCACGCAAAGAAGGTAACTTATTCACCATCGGCATCAGCGACCACGCGCAGAGTCTCCTCTCTGATATCGTTTACGTGGAGTTGCCAGAAATAGATGATGAATTGGATAAGGAAGATCTCTTCGGCGTTGTCGAATCGGTGAAAGCCGCCAGTGATGTCTACCTGCCGTTGAGCGGTACAGTGGTAGAGGTCAACGAAGAGTTGTTGGATGCACCGGAACTGATCAACGAAGATGCTTTCGGTGATGGCTGGATAATCAAGATCAAGGCTGGCGACAAGGATGAATGGGAAGAATTGATGGACGCAGACAAATACAAAGCGTTCATTGGGTAGTTCGTTAGTCAAGTGGTCGCTTAGTCTAGTAGTCGTTTAGTCTGGTGGTCGGGTAGTCACGTAAGCCGGTAAATCGACAAATCAGCAAAACGACTATCTGACTACCCGACTA
The DNA here is from genome assembly GCA_021107605.1 of Anaerolineae bacterium. Taxonomy (GTDB): domain Bacteria; phylum Chloroflexota; class Anaerolineae; order B4-G1; family SLSP01; genus G713. Next base: position 3,570 of record JAIOSN010000344.1, read on the forward strand.
ACGACTATCTGGCTACTCGACTAATCTAATAAGGAGTCAAACTATGGTCTATGTACCGCACACCGAGGCAGAACGCCACGAGATGTTAGCCGTTATCGGCGTGGAAAGTATGGAAGAGCTCTTCCTTGATATTCCAGCCGCTCACCGCTATCCGCAGTTGGAGCTACCGGAGCCGCTTTCCGAATTAGAGGTCATGCAGGAGCTCCAGGAACTCTCCACAGCCAGCCTCAATGCTAATGAAGTTCCTACTTTCTTAGGAGCCGGGGCCTATCGCCACTGGGTTCCCAGCGTCGTCAACCATATCATCGGGCGGAGCGAATTTGCCACGGCCTACACGCCCTATCAGCCAGAAATCAGTCAAGGGACGCTGCAAGCGATCTTTGAATATCAGAGCCTGATCTGCGATCTGACCGGCATGGAGGTCGCCAACGCCAGTCACTACGATGGCGCGACGGCCACCGCCGAAGCCGTGATCCAAGCTGTCAGCGCCTCGCGGATGAAACGCAAGAAGATCATCGTATCGCCCCACGTCAACCCCCAATACCGCCAGGTGATTCACACCTACACCCAGGGCATGGGTTTGGAGATCGTCGGCGAGGCCACTTCCGGCGCGTTGGCCGAACTGGTGCAGTTGGTGGATAAGCAGACGGCTTGCCTTATCGTCCAAAGCCCCAATTTCTTGGGGGAGCTTGAATCGTTGGAGGGTCTGGCAGCTGAAGTGCATGCACGCAACAAGAAAACCTTGTTAGCCGTCGCCACCAACCCTCTCAGCCTAGGACTCTTCACCCCGCCCGGCGCTTACGGCGCAGACATTGTGCTGGGCGAAGGACAACCGTTGGGACTGGGCCTTAACTTTGGCGGGCCTTACCTGGGTTTCTACGCCACCAAAAGTAAGTACACGCGCAATTTAGCTGGCCGTCTGGTCGGCCAGGCGGTGGATGAGGATGGGCAGCGGGGCTACGTCTTGACGCTGAGTACCCGCGAACAGCATATCCGCCGGGAACGCGCCACTTCCAACATCTGCTCTAACCAGGGGCTGATGGCGCTCGCTGCGGCCGTCTACCTCTCAACCCTCGGGAAAGATGGGGTACGTAAGGTCGCGGAATTGAATTACCAAAAAGCCCACTACGCAGCACAACAGATTGACACGCTAGCGACCTTTAGCGTGCTGACCACTAAGCCTTTCTTCAACGAATTTGTCGTCCAATGCCCCGCGCCGGCGGCAGAGATCAACGAATTTCTATTGAACGGCTGGATGTTCGATATCATCGGTGGGTACGATCTATCGGAGGATTATCCAGACCGCCAAAACCAACTACTACTCGCCGTCACCGAGATGAACTCCCGCACAGAGATCGACGATCTGGTCCACGCGCTAGCTGAATTTGAGGCGCATAGAATTTCAGGAGGAGACCATGAGTGAACGCCTCATCTACGAATTATCCGTACCGGGACGCAGAGGCACACAACCGCCCAAACTTGACGTTCCCCCCACCGCGCTGCCTACCGAGCTGCTCCGCGATGAATTGCCGCTCCCAGAAGTGAGCGAGATAGATCTGGTCCGGCATTATCTGCGGCTCTCCCAGCTCAACTACTCCGTCGATCACAACACGTACCCCCTCGGCTCCTGTACGATGAAGTACAATCCCAAGGTGAACGAGGCGGCGGCAAATTTGCCCGGCTTCACCGGATTACATCCCCGGCAGGACGAGGCCACCATCCAGGGCGCGCTCTACATCATGCACCAATTGCAGGAGCAACTCAAAGAGATCGGGGGCTTTGCCGGCATGACGCTGCAGCCCGCCGCCGGCGCGCATGGCGAGCTGACCGGCGTGCTTATCATGCGCAAATACCAGCGGGAGCGCGGCGAGACGCAACGTGACACGATCCTGGTGCCGGATTCAGCGCACGGCACGAATCCCGCCACCACCAGCATGAGCGGGTTGCGCGTCGTCGAGATCCCCTCAGATGAACGGGGCAACGTGGATCTAGCCGCGCTCAAAAGCCAGCTCTCTGATCGCATTGTCGGTCTGATGCTCACAAATCCCAATACATTGGGACTTTTTGACGAGAATTTACTGGAGATCATCGAGCTAGTCCACGAATGCGGCGGCCTGGTTTACGGCGACGGGGCCAACATGAACGCGCTGCTGGGCATCATGCGGCCTGGCGACGCCGGGATTGACGTGATGCACTTCAACCTGCATAAGACCTTCAGCACGCCGCACGGCGGCGGCGGGCCGGGCAGCGGGCCAGTCGGCGTCGCGGAACAGCTGGTGGAGTTCCTCCCTGGTCCTGTTGTGCGTCAGGCAGTATCCGCAGAGGATGAGTTCCCTTACTACACGTTGCATACGCCGTCCAAATCCATCGGCCCGGTCAAATCCTTCTGGGGACATTTTGGCGTCATCGTGCGCGCCTACACTTACATACGCATGTTGGGCGCCGAGGGGTTGAGGAGAGCGGCCGAACACGCCGTGCTCAACGCCAACTACTTGCTCCACCACATCAAGGACGTCTATCACGTACCCTACGACCGCACTTGCCAACACGAATTTGTCGTCGAGGGCCATTTTGAGGACGCGCCAGGGATACGCGCGCTGGATATCGCCAAACGGCTCATTGACTACGGCGTCCATCCACCCACCAACTACTTCCCGCTCATCGTGCATGAAGCGTTGATGATCGAGCCAACAGAGACGGAGAGCAAGCAAGCCGTGGATAATTACGCGGAACTACTGCTCAAAATCGCGGTGGAAGCACGCGAGACCCCTGAATTGCTCCAGAAGGCGCCGCATAACGCCCCTCTGCGGCGTCTGGACGAAGTGCGGGCTGCGCGAGAGCAGATCTTACGTTACATACCAGTAGACAGTAGACGGTAAACAGGATACCCTGACTGCGATTGTCCATTAAATTCACATTGACGGTAGCAAATAGAGCTTTACAAACGGCACTGGTCCGGCAACTACAAGAGCGGGCCAGTGCCACCTTCTTTTGGGAAATAGTTCCTTTAGGACGCAGATAAACGCACTGGGGGCAGAAGTGTCACGTCTGCTCCCCAACGCTCTAAGCCCCCCGTCCCCGGGGGCGGGGAGCAGTGTGAGTGCGGCTTTTGCTCCAATGCAGATAAACGCTGCTAAACACCGATTTTTTTGCTTTTATCTGCGTGAATCTTCACCCGCTCTTGAATTTTGCAGGGTGGCTGAGCAGTAACCAGAAATCTAATTTTTTTTCTTAGCGTCTTTGTGGCGAACTACCTTTTCTTAGTGCCCTCTGCATCTTTATGGTGAGCTGTCTTTTTTCAAGGGAGCAACCATCCTCCACCCACTATTCAAAATTGTAAAGCTTCCCAGAGAATGGTATAATCATCCTCTACCAGCACGGATAAAAATCAACCCTGGATAGGAAGAAGAGTATATGAACGAAGAGCGCGCAGAGAGACCACCCGCATCCTCCCACGACCTCTCCCCAACAGAAATTGCAGCGGAAGCAGAACGGAGAGTCAGAGAGCATCAACAGTCAGACCCCCAACGCCGCGCGCAGTTGCGACTCAATCGCGTAGTTTTCTCGCTCTCCAAACATTGGTTGGCGCTCTTCAACACCCTGGCGGGATTGTACGCCGGCTTACCCATCCTGGCCCCGGTACTGATGCACTATGGCTATCCCCGCCCGGCCCACCTCATCTACGCCTTCTACACGCATTTATGCCACCAATACCCAATTCGTTCCTGGTTCCTCTTTGGGATGCGCCCCCACTATACAGTAGAGAGTGGCTTGTTGGCCGTCGAGGTGCAGAAATCCTACCAGTTTTTGGGCGACGCAAATTTAGGCTACAAAATTGCTTTCTGCCAACGCGATGTAGCCATTTACGGCATGATGTTCTTGGCCGGGCTGCTCTACGTATTGCTGCGCCATCGCTGGAAAATCCCGGCGTTACCGCTTTGGGCCTACCTGCTCTTCGGGCTCCTGCCGATGGGCTTGGATGGCGGCTACCAATTGCTCGCCAACTTTATTACGTGGCTCAAACCTGGTTGGATAACGCCCCACGAAACAACCCCGGTACTGCGCACCCTCACCGGAGCACTCTTTGGCCTGAGTTCCATTGGCGTTACCTACCCCCTCATGGAGGAGTTTTTTGAGGATACTAAAAACTTACTAGCAGCACGATATAATTGGAGGCTTTAAATTATGATTCCACCCATAGACCCGACCTTAATTCACATTGGTACCTCCTTCGCCGTGCATTGGTACGGCCTGTTGATTGTCATCGGTATCATGTTGGCCGCCACCAGCGCGGCCCACTTAGCCCGCAACGCCAGAGAAGACCCCGATCACATCTGGGACATGTTACTGGTCGTCATTATCCTCGGTGTAATCGGCGCGCGTGTCTACCACGTCTTCTCCCGCCCCGCCGGGGGATTGATTGGCTGGGATTATTACAAGGTAAACCCACTGCAAGCGCTCTACATCTGGAACGGCGGGTTGGGTATCTACGGAGCTGTGCTGGGCGGCGCGCTGGGCGTGCTCATCTACACTCGCTGGCACAAGCTCGCCCCGCTCAAATGGCTGGACTTCGCAGCGCCAGGCGCAGCGCTGGGGCAAGCCATCGGGCGCTGGGGCAACTACATCAACCGCGAGCTCTACGGGCCACCCACGGAACTCCCCTGGGGTTTGCACATTCCCGCCGCACACCGCATCATGCCCTACAACGATATGACCCAGTATCCGCCAGAGACGCTCTTCCATCCCACTTTCCTCTATGAATCGCTCGCGGCGCTGGCCCTCTTCTTAATACTCTTCTGGCTAGGGACTAAACAGTAC
>JAIOSN010000232.1 GCA_021107605.1 Anaerolineae bacterium
TCAGCGCCCGGCTCACGTCAAAGGTCAGCTGCTCCACATCGGGCACGGGGACGACGGCAAGTGGTGTAAAATCATAGTCCACGCCGGCGGCAAGACCCGGCGCGCTCCACGGCATGTTGTAAGTCGCCGTGGTAGGATCCCAGGGGGTCAGCACCCGGTAGACGACGGCGGCGCCGGGGAAGGACTGCTCGCCCCAAAGTTCCACCCGCATGGTGAGCGTGGCCGAGACGATGGTGGCGTCCGCAGGTAGGTCGGTCAGGTCAAAGCGCAGCAGGAGCCGGTCGGGCGTGAGCGGGCCTTGCAGGTGTACCAGATCGGCCTCATGCCAGGCATCGTTGGGCATGTCGGGATTGAGCCAGGTATCGTCCACCACATCCGGCCCGGCGATGTCCAGCGTAGCCTGGCCTGTTGCGGGGAGAACCGTGGGGGTGAGGCGGACCAGGAAACGCCGGATCCGAAAAGGACGGGTGGCGAGCAACAGCAGCAAGCAGATAACAATGGTAGCAGTGATCAGCGCTACGAGGCTCAGAACGCGGCGGGATCGCAGGAAGGACAGCACGGCCTGAAGCCAGCCGCCGGCAGCATCCGGGGCGCGGCGTAAAGTGTTGTGCCGGGGCGGCGGCGGCGCGGACGCTTCGAGGGCAACGTGGAGAGCACGACCCATATCACCCGCCGTCTGGAAGCGGTCATCAGGGTCCTTGGCCAGTGCTTTGAGAATCACCCGCTCGACGATCTCAGGCAAGTCGGGGCAGATCGAACGGGGCAACGGCAGCGGCGCGGTGATGTGCTTGAGGATGATCGCGTAAGGGGTGTCGGCATCAAAGGGAACGCGCCCGACGCAGAGTTGGTAGAGCAACACACCCAGTGCGTAGATGTCGGAGCGGGCATCGCCAGATTCCCCCCGGCACTGCTCCGGCGACATGTAGGCCGGCGTGCCCAACGTACCGCCGCTCTCGGTGATAGTTGCCGTGTTCACCATCCGGGCAATGCCGAAGTCGGTCAGCACCGGGCGACCACTAGCCGTGATAAACACATTGGAGGGCTTGACATCGCGGTGTATCACGCCCTGGTGGTGAGCGTAGTCAAATGCACCGGCCAACGCCCCCACGATGCGCCCCACTTCCTCCAAACCCATCCGGTATTCCAGGTCGTGCAGGTGGGATTTGAGGCTGCCCCCTTCCAGGTGTTCCATTACCAGGAAGGCCATCTCCGCGTCAGTGTCGAAATCGTAAATGCGGACGATATGGGGATGCTCAAGCGCGGCGACGACGCGAGCCTCACGCCGGAAGCGAGCCGCGAAATCCTCGTCGCCGGTCAGGTGCGGGTGTAGAATCTTGATGGCGACATACCTGTCCAGGTCAGGCTGGTAGGCCTTGTAGACCTGGGCCATCCCACCCTGGCCCAGTTTCTCAACGAGGCGGTATTTACCGAGCGTCTTGCCAACAAGGTTGAACATGATTTCTTGACCTCGTGAGTTTACCATTTCGGGTAGTTACCGTAGCTCTCAGATGAGTTTAGTATACTCATTTGAGAGAATTGGGCAATTGAATTTCGGACAAATGTCAGATTTTTAGTATCTTCTCAATAAGTAGGGGGAAACATGGCGGTTCTGTTATGTTCACCACGGAGACACAGAGAACACTGAGAAAAAATAAAAAAAACTCGATGCCCTCCGTGTCTCTGTGGTGAAAACTGCCCCTGCCCCGAAATATTGAGATGATGCGATTTTTACCTCCTCCAAATATGGTGAGACCTCCGAGGTTTCAAACCTCGGAGGTCTAAATAGCCAGCTGCGAGGTATGGAAACCTCGACTACATTACTATCAAATCAAGAGTGGCAGGGCCAGGATGAGCAGTTCAACCGCGATCGTCCAGCCGAACCACTTCCATGAGCTGCGCTGCCCCACGTGTTTGTAATGGTACTCCGCGCCGCCGATAAACACGGCGATCCATACCATTGCCAGAATAAATACGCTCCAGACGCCTATCCCCCAGGTTCTCCCGTAATCTTGTCCGTAGCGCGCGCCGCTCCAAAAGCGCGCGTAGCACCGGTACGATAGCTCCTGGAGCAGCAAGATCTCGTACAGCCCCACGATTGCGGTCCCCGCCCAGAGGACAAAGGTGAGCAGTGCCGTCCAGATCTTTCGGGTGCTCAAGGAGGGACGCGTGCCAAACTGTGAGAGCACCGGTACCATGAAGAGGAAGCTGGCGGCGGCCGGCAGGGAAATGGACGAAGACCGCAGGCTGGCGGTGGTCCAATTGATATTTTGGATGAGAGTGGCGAGGGCCAGCACCAACCCAGCCAGCGCGGTCGCTGCTGTCGCGCCGGAGAGCAGCCAGTTCCAGGAGCGTGCTGCCCGCACGTTCCGGTGGACGCGAGCCAGACGTGGCTTGAGCGCCGCAAAGGTCATCTTCTCTGAGGGAGTAACTTCATTCAACATAGCCGAGAGAGCGTGCCGTAGCCGGCGTTCCTGCGCCTCATGCGCGGTCAGATGGGCGCGGCAGTCGTCGCAGGTCGCCAGATGTTGGTCTAGCGACTCCCGTTGAGCGTCCGTGAGGGTGCGTTGAATGTAGCCTCCGAGCTCTTCTTCCGTTAAATGGTGATTCATCATACTACCTCTCCTTCAAGTTTATCTGTTGTAAACGCTGCTAGTGTTCTGTGGAGCCGCTGGTGGGCGCGCCGTACCCGTGATTGGGCCGTGGGAACCGGACAGTCCAGTATCTCGGCCAGCTCCCGGTAAGTGTGCCCGGCCCAGTAGCGGAGCAGGATCGCTTCTCGCAGGGGCCGGCTCAAAGCCTGTACCGCTTGCCAGACCTGGTTGTCTCTCTCCTGTTGGAGCGCGCGCGGTTCCGGCCCCGGCCGAGGGTCGGGAAGCTCGTGCCCCCGCTGTAACCAGACGCTGAGTGAGATACGGGGCAACCATTTGCGGCGCTGGCGATCGCGGCAGCGGCTGACGGTGATGAGGTGCAGCCAGGTGGCGAACCTGGCCCGTTGCGCGTCGTAGCGGTGGATGTTGATTAGCGCGTAGGTGAGCGCGTCCTGGGCCGCTTCTTCCGCGTCGGACGAGTTTCCCAGCAACCCATAAGCCAGGCGGAAGGTGGACTCGCGGTAATGGTTGTACAGGGACTCGGCGGCGCGTTCGTCGCCTTCCTGCCAGTGCTTGATCCAGACGTTGATCTTAGCCATGTCTTGACTTCCTGTTGTCAGTGACTGTGTTCAGACCTCCGAGGTTTTGGCGATGATTTGACCCGGAAAGTGAGCTATGTTACTGGAATCTCCCAAAAGAGGGCTTACTTCGTAAACCTCGGAGGTCTTTTGGAGGGGAGCTCCACCTATTATATTATACGTGAGCAACCGGCTATTTGATCCCTGAATCGGCTGCTTTGACCAGACCTCAGAGGTCTGATGCGACCGAAATTTACTGCAAATACGCTGTTGTTTGCCGCTAGGCAGCGCTACTAGAGACCTCGGAGGTCTTATCTTTGTGTGGTTGTAGTCTGGGGTCTTCAGCGGCGCGAAATGGATTTCGCGGCTACAGCCCTAATAGCAGCCGCTGCCCGTGGCTAAAGACCACGGGCTACGAAACTACGCCCCATAAATGGGGCTAGCCCGATTCATCGGGCGTTGCTGCGTAGCCCTGGCACTTCATGCCGGGGCGTTCTGGCTAACCAGACCTCCGAGGTCTGATGCGACCTTAGCACGAAACGAAAGAAATTTACCGCAAATACGCCGTTGTTTGCCGCTAGGCAGCGCGACCAGAGACCTCGGAGGTCTTATCTTAATGGCATTGGGTCCCTCCTACATTTCGCTCTCTCGCTTTTTTGCTTTCTTGCTCTCTCTGTCTTGTAGCCGCGATTTCCAAACCGCGCTCTACCGGCTGTTCCCCCCGACCGTGCGAACCCGGCTTTAGAAGCAAGGCTCGCTGAGAGGAGGAACAGGAATAGCAACCCCGTGCTTGTGTCAATAAGTGGTGGGTGATACAATAAAAACGCCCTGCTCCAGAACAGGAGGCGGTTTTTGGGATCACGTCATCCGCGATGCGGATGATTACGAGCGGCACTTTCACTACATCCATTCCAACCCGATGAAACACGGGTACGCGCGCCGGGCGGCAGAATATCCGCACGGTAGTTTCCACGAGTATGTAAAGCGTGGTTGGTACGATCCTGATTGGGGTGAGGTGGAAGACTCATCTTTGTCTCGTTTAGAGTATGAATAGTCGCCCAATCCATTTCGCGTCCGGCAGAGCGCGATTTGGAAATCGCGGCTACGAACATAGGTAAAACCAAGGGGGTACACGATGGTTAGCAAAAAAGCGATTCCCGATGACGTGCGCGCCGAGGTCAAAGCGTGTGTGGCGCAATTCAACCGGGAGGTTGTTAAAGATCCGCACCGGTATTTTTCTGCGCGCTTCCGGGGCAAATATGTCTATTTTGACCGGGATGATTACGGATATATCGGCCCCCGCGCCCGGGTGACTTATACCGGTGACTTGGAGCAGTGGGAGTTCGCCATTTACAAATACAGTGATGAGCGCTACGATTCTAACGAGTGGATGTTCCCTGGCGCGGGACACATTGACGGTACCATTGAGGGCGCGCTACGCGCGGCGATGGCCGCCTATCCTTGAGCCAGACCACCTCGTAGCCGTGGTTGTAGCCGCGGAATCCATTTCGTGTACCGACAACATGAGGAGTGATGATGGCAGATACTGACTTGCATGCCAAACTACAAGAATTGCAGCGTCTGCACGCGGCAGACATCTTGACCGCTGACCTGTATCGCGCCGCGTTGAAAGGCTTGGGACAAGACCCGGACGCCACCTTCGACCAGCACGGGCAACAGGTACAAACGCAAACCAACGTAGGGCGCGACGTTGTGGCCCTCAACGGTGACGCCAACATCGTCGGCGACCATAACCGGGTGCTTTACCAGGTTTACCAGATCGCGCCGGGTAGGCCGCGGCTGACCGAGGTGGAGTTCACCAAAGTGTTGAGCGATTATCTGGGCTGGGTAC
>JAIOSN010000150.1 GCA_021107605.1 Anaerolineae bacterium
AGTATCGAACATGGCTTCTCCTTTGAAAATAGTTAAAGGTTGCAAGTCAAAAGTCAAAAGTCAAAAGTCAAAAGTCGAAAGTCAAAAGCCGAAAGACGAAAGTTACATCTGGCTACTTGCCAAATTTTCTCTCAGTGTTCTCTGTGTCTCAGTGATGAGTTCTCTTTTTTCTTAGCGGCTTGGCGACTTTGCGGTAAAAGCACTCTTCCTCCGGGGAAGTTCTGGTTACCATAAAAATTATTTTTCCTCAGTGTCATCTGTGTCTCAGTGGTGAGTTCTCTTTTTTCTTAGCGGCTTGGCGACTTTGCGGAGAGGAATCATCTTTTCAGTGAAGTCATTCTAGCAGTGCGACCAGGGCATGATAAGCTGGTCGCACTGCGCCACCTTGCCAGTGGAAAGGATCGGCTATTGACCACCAGAATTCCTCATTATCCGGCGTCCAGGCTGGATCAGGCAGGCTCCAGACGAAGAGTGGCCCGATCCACGGTGACCAATGTTCGCGGGCGTAGATGATGGCGCGCACCAGATAAGCGGCCTGTTCCTCCGGTGTGACGGCGAACCAGCTATACGCTGGATGTATCTCATCCGTCGTCCACCCGAATTCCAAGAGGGCGATCTGTTTATGCGTGTCGCCGTACTCTTCCATGATCGCGCGGAGATCTTCAACGTGGCGGAAGGTGAAGAAACGTTGCCCTCCATATTCTGGTGTCGCTGCCACCTCGTCGGGAGAGGTTTCCGGTGGGGCCGCGTAACCCGGTGCATGTACTCCCAAGAGATCAAAGTAGGGTGCGGCACCGGCCTCGTACATGTCGCGCAAGAAATCCATATCGGGTAGGGCGTGCGGTGGCCCGGAGCCGGTCGGGGCCAACCCGGCGGTGATGACCAAGGCTGCCGGATCTGCTTGCTTGATGCTGAGCGCGCAGACGCGGAGCAATGCGACGTAGGCGGCGGGATCAGGCTGTTGCCCGGCCCACTCGCGCGTCAGATTCGGTTCGTTCCAGATCTGGTAGCCATGCACCTGACCTCGGTAGCGTCCCGCTACATCGGAGCAAAAAGTAGCCCACGCCTCTAGATCCACCGGCGGGGTTGGTAACAGGGGAGATTTCTCAGAGGTGCGTGCCCATTGCGGCGCGCTATCCAACCGCAAAAGGAGCTTGATATCACGGCTGGCCGCCTCCGAGACAATTTGATCGGAGATCGACCAATCGTAAGCGCGCTCCTGGAACGGACGGACATTCACCCAGGGAAGTCGCTGTTTCACCCACCTGAAGTTGGCTTCTTGGATCAATTGCCAATCATGTTGTGCCGCCCAGCGATCCCACCAGAGATGCGCGTTGATCCCCACCTCCGGAGTGGCAAAACGAGTGGGGATGGGCCAGGGCGTGGCGGTAGGCGCAGGAATAGGGGTAGGCGCGGTAGTGGGGGTAGGGGTTGGTCGCGCAAAAGGGGAGGAGAGGAGGCTAGTGCAGCCTCCTCTCACTCCCAGAATCAAGATAGTAACCGCTAACAGGAAATACCGGCGCATAGCTTAGGGAATCTTCGGCATCTCTCCCAGCGCTCCGTAGGCGGGCCGAGGCGAGCCGTCGAAATTTAGTAGGCTATACGGTGCATTGGGATCGGTCTCCCCGCCACCGCCCTTCTGGGCGTAATCCAAGTTCCAGATAAAAGCCAACTGGATAAAACCCCATTGGCGCATCAGCTGGAACGCTTGCACATCCCATTTGGCTTGTTCTTCCAGCGTGTTATCCCAAGCAAAGTCAAAACTCTCGGCGACCGCGCTCCAACCCTCTGCGGAAGCCCACCCGAATTCGGTGAGACAGAGCGGTTTGTTGTAACCGGCTTGCTGCGCCATAGTGTAGTAATCCCAAATAGTACTCTTAAAAGACCAAGAGTGATGTGGGTTATCAAACGGACCACGGAAACTAGCGGTGGGATCGTTATACCCTTCATTCCAGGCGACATCAGGCGGCATGTTGATTCCATTGTGATGTACGCCGATGCAATCGACATAATCTAAAAATCCAGCCTCAATCATCCGCGTCAGATAAGTATAATCATCCATGTAAATTAGCCGGTTGGCGTTACTGGAGTCGCCTCCGGTCATACCGGTGGGAGAGAGTGCCCCGCTAATTACCACGATGCTGGGATCGCGGCTCTCAATAGCCTGGTAGGCCAACCGCAACATCTCCACGTAACGCTCGGGGTTCAGGCCGTTGGCCGTATCCCACTCGCGATTAAGGTTTTGCTCATTCCAGACCTCAATCGCGTGGACTTTACCTTTGTAGCGATCTACCACCTCGCCCACAAAGTTAGCGTAGAGCGTCAGGTCATCTGGCGGTGCGCCCAGGGGATCCGCGTCAATGTAAGAGCGGGTCCACTCCGGCGAATCGACGATACTGAGCATCAACTTCAAACCCATCTCGTGGGCGGCCTCCACTACCGGATCGTAGAGCCCCCAATCCGGCTGACCGGTTTCAGTGTGATAAATATCATCCCAGCGTAATTGCTGTTTCACCCAGTTAAAGCCTAACTGCTCTTTTACCTGGCGCATGGAGTAGGTGTAATCGCCGATTACCGGAATAACACCTTGCACTGCCGCCCCGTAGCCAAATTCTCCCCAGGGCAACGGGGGGAGTAGAGAGGCTGCGGTGGGTTCTGCTCCGAAGGGCGCCGGGGTTGGAGTGGGGATGATAATTGTCTCCACCGGCAAAGTGGCGGTGGGCGCCGGTTCTTCTCCCGTCTCAGGTGCAGCCGCCTCACTTGAAGGGCCTTTGGTTGCCTCCTCCGTGGCAGGAACTAAGACGCCTTCTGTCGGTAGAGACAAACTGCCAAAGGCACAAAAAAGTCCGGTTCCTAGTAACAGGAACCAGATCATCACGGCTAATACCAACGAACGCCCTTTTAGACGATTTAGGGCAGCTTGTAAATTTTCCCAAAATGGACTTTGCATCCTGTCCTCCAGCGAAATATAGTATCTCTTCAACCGCTCTGAGTATACCTGCCTTCAAGAAAGGGGCAAACGGGGGGGAGACAGTAGACGGTAGACAGTAGGCAGGGGCGCGCGCAAGTTGGCGCGGGAATGGTGAGCAGTGACCAGGGATTAGGGGGAAAGACAGTAGGCAGTAGACGGTAGACTGGTGATCAACAGAGGCGCGGGAAATGAAAGTCGCCAGTTGGCAGAAAGTCTGCGCACGGGCGGGCGCGAGCATTGGCCGAGGGTGGTTTGGTCAGGTGGCATGGTCAGGAGACCGGCCACAGCTGGAGAGATGTTGCCCATTCGCCATTCGTTATTCCTCCACCTCAAAGGGAATGGTTTCTAGCAACATCAACGGATGTACTCCCGGCTTCTGGACGCCCCAGAATTCCACTGTGTAGCTGCCGGCAGTGAGCTTGCCCACCTCGCCCGTCAGCTCGTAGCCGCACATACAACGGCAAATTTCCCCCAGGTTCGATGTGATAATGCGTAGCGTCCGCGTCTCCAAATCTAACCCCACGGCCGGCACAATTTCGCCACAACAAGTGTAAGCGATGCGCTGAATAAAATGAAAGCCATCCGTGGTCGCGTTGATATCAACGCCCACCCACTTTCCCAGTTCCTCTGGCGGAAGGCTCTTGTCACATTCCCCCACTTGGTAGGTCAATGTGGGTGTGGACGCGGATGCTCGCACTACATTCTCTCCGGTCGCCTCCCCAGACCACAATTTACCAGCTTTTTCGTGGTGGAGCGCGAGGGGGCAGACCGGATCTGGTGCCATGGGACAGACGAGCCGTAAACTCCAATCCGCGTTGGTGAAGCGATAATGCGCCGCTCCCAGCAGACCGGGTTCTGTCACCTCTGTGCCCTCCCAGGCCGGCTCCAATTGTTGCAATCCAAAACCAGGATAATTTTTGGTGAGAACGGCTAGGGTCGCCTTCTCCTGCTCCCAAATCGTAGCGGGAACCTCGCCAGTTGGCCGTTCCTGCGTGGGAGCGGCGAAGCCCTCGCAGCCTCGCGCCCGCTTTCCGGTGGCATCCGTATGCACCTCGTATTGCGCGTCGCCGGCTTGTAGCAGCAGCCGGTAGCCCGGCGTGATGACCATCGCACAATTTTCGTCTGGTCTAGCGCACCCTAGACAGGAGTCTCGCCAATCTACGGCGGTGATGGAGTTGACCGTCAAACTATCTACCGGTATCCCCTCGCGTGCGGCGATCAACGTCTTGGCCGTTATGGCCGCTTGCTCTTCTCCCGTCAGCGGAATGACGTCCGCCGCCGGCTCCTCGACAGTTGGCAATGGCGATTCCAGTGGCGACTGCAATGGCGAAATGGCTGCCTCTTCAACAGCAGTACAGGCGACAGTTACTAACAGCAGCATCAGTAAACCAATCCAGCGATTCATCATGTACCTCCCGATAATTTTAATAGTTAGCTGCCCCTTAGACGCATTCGTGAGCATAAAAGTTCCGCGTGGTTGAACATGAGCAAATTCTCGACTTGCCACTTGGCCTATCAATTTGGTTGACAAAAGCGTAAGTGCTGCTAGGCTATGCGCAGTTTGTGGTTCGCCAGAGTTTCATGCGGGTTTCAAGACCAGGTTTAATTCATCCAGAGATTTCGCGGATTCTGGCAGAACCAAGTTTGAGTCTACTGAGAAACCCAAGATTTCACCACGGAGGCATGGAGAGCACGGAGAGTCTAAACTTAACCTCCCCAAAATTAGCCTTTTGGCAAGCCAGGTTAAATATTTTTACCCTAAAACTTATTTTTCTTTGTGTCCTCTCTGTCTCCGTGGCGAGAAATCTTTTCAGGGAAGTCAAGATTACACATTTTTACCCCAAACTCAAATTTTTTTCTCAGTGTTCTCTGTGTCTCCGTGGTGAGCTAACTTTTTTCAGCGGAGCCAAGTTTATTAACTATTTTGATAGGAGGAAAATCATGTCTATTGACCTGTTAACCCGTGTGGAGAAAGATCAAGTCCATTTCGTAAGTTTGCAGTTTACAGATATTTTGGGCAATACCAAGAGTGTCACGTTACCCGCAGACCAGATGCCGCGGGCGCTAGATACCGGCATCTGGTTCGATGGTTCTTCGGTAGAGGGATTCGCCCGCATCTGTGAAAGCGACCGGATGTTGGTACCCGATCTGACCACCTACCAAGTACTTCCGTGGAGCGCGCCAGCCCGTCGCCGCGCGCGGCTCTTCTGCGATGTCTATGGGATAGATGGCGCCCCTTCAGCCAGCGACCCACGTAGCGCGCTCAAGCGGATGTTGGCCCAGGTAGCCGAGCTCGGTTATATCTACAACACCGGCCCAGAACTGGAGTTCTTTATCTTTGAGCGCGGCGAGCAGGCCAATATTCATCCTGTCCCCTACGATGTGGTGGGGTACTTTGATTTTTCGCCTCGCGATAAAGCGCAACAGGTACGCAGTGAGATCGTTCTGGCGCTCAAAGCCCTGGGCATCGAGGTGGAGATGAGTCATCACGAGGTGGCGACCGGACAACACGAGATTGATTTCCGTTACGCCGACGCTCTGACTGCGGCCGATAATGCCGTGACGTTCAAATACACCGTGCGCGCTATCGCCGCTTCCCATGACCTCTACGCCAGTTTTATGCCCAAGCCTATTTTCGGTATCAACGGTTCCGGGATGCACGTACATCAGAGTTTCGCCAACCTGGCCGGAGAGAACCTCTTCTATTCGGCGGAGACACCCGACCACCTTTCCCCTCTCGCCGCATCCTTTGTCGCTGGACAGATGGCTCATGCGAAGGCGTTGGCCGCCATCGTTGCCCCCACGGTGAACAGCTACAAACGGCTTACGCCTGGCTATGAAGCGCCTGTGTACATCTGCTGGGCGCATCAGAACCGTTCCGCCCTAATCCGCGTACCCTCGGCGCGACCGGGGAACAAATCCGCCATGCGCGTGGAGCTGCGCTGTCCTGATCCGAGCGCCAATCCCTATCTGGCTTTCACCGCGATGTTGGCCGCCGGGCTGGATGGCATCAAGCGGTCACTCAAAGCGCCGGGGATGGTCAACGAGGACATCTATCATCTGGATGAAGCCGAGCGGCGGCGACAGAGTATCGAGACGTTGCCCGGCACGTTAGCCGAAGCGTTGGTCGCGTTGGAGCAAGATGAGGTCATTAAAAATGCGCTGGGCGAGACTATCATCACCGCCTTCCTGCGCGCCAAGTGGGCGGAGTGGAACGAATACCGCATCCAGGTCTCCGCATGGGAGTTGGAACATTATCTAGAGATGGCGTGATGCCGGCCTGCATAACCGTAAAGGAGGAGGTGTCTGTGAATCAACATGGAAAAGATTTTGTCAGCTATCAAGCCGCTGGCGGGGTAGTGCTGGCTGAAGATCGGAGCGCGATCTTGCTTTTGGTGCGTTCCTCCGGGGACGAAGTACGTCTACCTAAAGGCCATGTGGAACCCGGTGAATCCGTAGTCGCGGCGGCATTGCGAGAAGTGCGCGAGGAGAGCGGCTATGACGACCTGGAGATCGTCGCTCCGTTGGGCCAACAACTGGTCAGCTTCTGCGTAGGGGCACGTGCTATCCGTAGGACGGAAAATTACTTCCTGATGCGACTGCGTCACGGCTCACAGGTAATGTGTCAGCCGGAGGAGGCGCAATTTTCTCCCTGCTGGGTCACTTGGGAGGAAGCCCTCACGCAGCTCACTTTTGAGGCGGAGCGTGAGTGGGTCCGTCGTGCCCGC
>JAIOSN010000199.1 GCA_021107605.1 Anaerolineae bacterium
CGGAGTGCGGTCAGGAGTGGAGCGCGATCGAGGATCCGGCAACCTGTCCGCAGTGCGGCAGCACACGGATTGAGCAGGACCCGGATGTGTTGGACACCTGGTTCTCCTCGGGCCTCTGGCCTTTTTCTACGCTGGGGTGGCCCGATCTGGAGTCACCGGACTTGCAGCGGTTCTTCCCGACTAATTTGCGGGAGACCGGCTACGATATTCTCTTCTTCTGGGTAGCCCGCGAGACGATGCTCTCCTTAGAATTGATGGGGCAGGCGCCTTTTTCCACGGTTTACTTGCATGGCCTAATTCGTGATGCGCATGGCCAGAAAATTAGCAAATCCATGCCCGATACGTGGAAATATGACCCGCTTTACATTATCGATGAGTACGGCACCGACGCGCTCCGTTACACGTTGGCTACTTCCTCTTCACCGGGCAATGATATGAGTTTGGACCCCCGGCGGATTGCCGGAGCGCGCAACTTTGCCAACAAGCTCTGGCAAGCCACGCGCTTCATCCTGCTAAATCTGGCGGAAGGAGAGCGCGTCACGCCGCTGGTGGAACTTGCCGCTGAGCAATTGCTGGTGGAGGATCGTTGGATTCTGAGCCGGCTGTACCAATTGACAGAGTCAGTTACTCAGTTGATGGCGGCGTACCAATATGGCGAGGCGGGGCGGCAGATACGGGAGTTCATCTGGGATGAATTTTGTGATTGGTACCTCGAGGCCGCGAAGGTGCGGCTCTACGCCGTCGATGAGGTTGCTAAGGTCGCGCCAAAAACGGTCTTGCTGGCGGTGTTGGAGCAGTCTCTCCGGCTACTCCATCCTTTCATGCCCTACGTCACGGAGGTCATCTGGCAGGCGTTGCCGCCAGAGATCAAAGAGGGGGAAGCGTTGATGATCGCCTCTTGGCCGCAACCGGACAAATCGCGTTTGGACGTGGCGGCTACGGAGCAGATGGCGTTGTTGATGGAGCTGGTGCGTGGTATCCGCAATGTGCGGGCCGAGTATCACGTGCCGCCTGGCAAGTGGATCGCAGCGCTCTTGGCGGCGGGTGAGTTCAACCCGCTCTTCGAGGCGCGGCGCGAACTCTTGAGTTCGCTGGCCCGCTTGGACGCGGAGCAGCTGGAGATTGTGGCCGTGGCTGCGCCGCCCGCACAATCGGCGCCCGTTGTCGCTGGCGAGCTTGTGATCTACCTGCCGCTGGCCGGCATGGTGGATCTCGAGGCGGAGTGCCGGCGGTTGCGGAAATCCCTGCGTGAGTTGGAGGGCCGGATCACTGGTAGCCAACAGAAACTTGCCGGGCCGTTCGCCGAGAAAGCTCCCGCTCATATTGTGGAACGCGCGCGTGCGCTCCTGGTTGAATTGCAAGGAGCAGCCGCGCAGACCCGTGAGCAGTTGGCGCGTTTGGGATGATTAAGATTTCACTGAAAATGGGATGCAGATAAACGCAGGCTGCGCTCACAGATTAAAACAATAAATCAATATTGAGTCTACTGCAAAAACCAAGTATTTCACCGCAGAGGCGTAAAGAGTGCCGAGGGTTGAAACTTATTTTTTCTCCATATCCTCCGCGTCTCCGTGGTGAGCTAACTTTTTTCTTAGCGTTCTTAGCGTCTTTGCGGTAAGACATCTTTTTTCAGGGGAATCAGTATTTATCTGCGAAAATCTGCAGCTCGGGGGCGGTGAGCCTGGGGAAACAGCTGGGAGTGACTTGTACCTGTAATCTGATGTTAACTATTGCAACCCGGTTTTCCTGGCGTTCGTACTATAATGAATGAAGGTAAGCTAGTAATGAGAAGGAGGTTGAGATGCAGAAAAATAAGCAGAGAGTCATTTTCATTTGGTTGATACTCGCCGTGGCACTCATACTCTCGCTTGGTTGCGCGGGTATGGATTTGAGTCATGTCGGCATTGAAAAAGTGGAAATCGGTGAAGTCCAGGAGGAGCGCCGCGTTGTTGAATTGGACGATAACGATGACGTCCGTGTCAAGGTGAAGTTAGGAGCAGGTGATCTCTTGATCGAGGGCGGTGCTACGGAGCTGTTGGAGGCGAATTTCCTCTATAACATTGAGGCCTGGCGGCCGGAGATTGAATATACAACGCGGTATTTAGAGGTGAGCCAGCCTACCTACAGAAAAATGGTCTTTGGCAAAGATGTGCGCTACGAGTGGGAGCTGCGTTTTAATGACAATGTGCGGTTGGACTTGAGTATTGATTTCGGGGCCGGTGATGCAGAGATTGATTTACGTCATCTGGCGGTAACTGAGCTGGATATAACAATTGGAGCCGGCGAAATTATAGTGGATGCAAAAGGCAACCGCACTCTGGAGCGTCTAGATCTCGATCTGGGTGCGGGGGACGTGAAGTTGGATCTCCGTGGTGACTGGAGCGAGGACGTAGATGTCAACATTCAAGGTGGCATAGGGCGAACTGCTATCCGGTTGCCCCGAGATATCGGCGTGCGAGTTGATGTCACCAAAGGGATCGGGACTGTACATGCTGATGGTTTCCGCATAGAGGATGATGCTTATGTGAATGAGTTGTACGAGGAGGCAGGCGTAGTGCTTTATCTGACCGTTCAAGCTGGGGTGGGGGAAATTTACTTAGAGCTTGATTGAGGTCTGTTTGAGTCTGGAGCCAGGGACGCGGCTAGCCGCGTCCCTTTTTGTTTTACCTGAATCTGTCTTAGGTGACCTATTTGCTATTTGAATCTTATTCTTACTGTTGTACAATTAGATTGCCTTAGGTTTGAGAGATGTGAGGACTAAGAGATAGAATTGTTAGGGAGAACACCACCAATGAATAGCGAAACGGGATTGAAGGCAGCGGCATTGGAGAGACGACTGGCGGAGTTGACAGTGTTAGTCGCGCAGCAAGAGCAGGAGTTAGCAGCCTCTAACTCCCGTCTGGCCATGCTCCGCGCGGAACTGACTGCGTGTCACACTAGCACAGCCGGTATAGGGGAGCGTGAGTATCTTGCCACGCTTCTTCGAGTTCTGCCCGATTTGGTCTTCGTTTTGGATGAGGATGGGCGTTATGTGCAACTCTTCACGTCGGAGGATGAACTGCTTTGCCTACCAGCGGCGGAGTTGCAAGGGAGGACTCTTCACGATGTTTTACCTGCTGCTTTAGCCGACCAGTCGCTGGCTCTGATACGACAGACCTTGGTCACCGGCGAGCCGCAGCTATTGACGTACCAGCTGCGTGTGCCGGCGGGGTTACGTTGGTTTGAAGGTCGTACTGCGGTTATACCTACCACTTACGATGGAAAATCATTGGTAATCCGGGTTTCCAGGGATATCACCGCGCAGAAGGAAGCCGAGGCAGCGCTATTAGAAACCAAGCGGCGTTATGACATGGCGACGAGCGCGGGGCGGGTGGGGATCTGGGAATGGTCTCTGGATACTGAAGAGCTATACATTGACTCGCAGTTAGCGGAGTTGCTCGGTTATGATGAAGCGGGAACGCTCCCCCAGTGTGTTGAGGAGTGGCGCACATTACTCTATCCGGAGGATTTAGGGAAAGTATTGAATCTGGCTCAAGCATATTTAAGCGGGAAAATATCCAAGTTTGAGATTGTTTGCCGGGTATGGCATCAAAGTGGGGAACTCCGCTACTTTCTCGTTCGTGGATCTATGGTGTGTGAACGAGGAGGGGTGCCTTGCCATCTGATGGGAACATTCATTGATATCTCCGCACGGATGACGATTGAGCGAGTAAATGCGGAATTGCTGACTACTTTGAAGCGCCGTCATACTCAGTTGCAGGCTGCGGCTGAAGTGTCTCGCGTGGTGAGTAGTATCTTGAATCCAGATCAGATGGCTCAGCGAGTGGTGGAGCTCAGTCGTGAACGTTTCGAGCTCTATTATGCCGGTTTATTTTTGGTGGATCGCACTGGAGTCTGGACGGGCGAGCCAGCTAAGTGGGCGGTATTGCGAGCTGGAACCGGCGAAGCTGGTCAACAGATGCTCAAAGAGAAACATAAGCTGGAGATTGGAGGAACCTCAATGATCGGTTGGTGCATTGCTCACCGCCAAGCGCGCATTGCGTTGGACGTGGGGCAGGAAGCTGTCCGTTTCGAGAATCCTAAATTACCGCATACCCACTCCGAATTAGCATTACCCCTTATCAGCCGGGGAGATATTATTGGCGCCTTGAGCATTCAGTCATCGCAAGAAGCTGCCTTTAGTCAAGAGGATATTACTGTCTTCCAGACCATGGCCGATCAGCTAGCCAACGCGCTGATCAATGCACAACTCTACACCCAAGCACAGCAAGAGATCGCTGAGCGGCTGCAAGTGGAAGCGCAACTACGCCGGAGACAAGAGGAGTTAAAATTGCTCAATAGCGCCAATCGCGCGCTGGCCTCCTTGTTGGATTTGGATCAAGTACTAGAAACGACTTTGGAGAGGATAGGAGAGCTCTTGGAAGTGGAAGCCAGTTCTGTCTGGTTGTTAGATGCGGAAAGTGAGTTCTTGGTTTGCCGGCATGTGACCGGGTTACAGAGGGATTTGGTGCGTGGCTGGGAATTACCAGCGGCAGAAGGTATTGTCGGTTGGGTATTGCAGCAAGGTCAGAGTTTGATTATTGCTGACGCTCAAGCAGATGAGCGGCACTGTAAAGATGTTGACCTCTTTTCAGGGTTGCGGGCGCGTTCTATTCTCTCTGTACCTCTGCAAGTCAAAGCGAAAGATATCGGTGTTCTCCAAGTAATATCCACCGCAAAAAACAAGTTTAATGCTACTCACCTAAGTCTGATGGAATCTTTGGCAGTCACAGCAGCGATTGCTATTGATAATGCACACCTCTATGAGCAAACGCGCCAGGACGCCATTACCAAAGCGACTTTGCTCAGTGAAGCTAATCACCGTGTCAAGAACAACTTAACGGCCATCATGGGAATTTTGGCGTTAGAGATACAAGAGACTTATCCGGAAACAGCTGACTTTCATGCCCTGTTGAGAGACCTTTTAGGACGTATTCAAGGAATGGCTACGGTGCATAATCTGCTTTCGGAGGCGGAGTGGGCTCCTCTACCTATGACCAGATTAGTGGAGGAAATTGCTCATGCCGCGTTGGGGGGATCACCTGTTCGCCAACGCATTGTGGTACAGGTCTTTTCCGAAAATCCAGCGCGATTGATCGCTCCGCGTCAAGCGACCAGCTTGGCAATTGTGATTAATGAGCTGGTCACAAATAGCATTAAACATGCCTTCTCCGGAAGTAGCTCGGGCCGTATCGAGGTAAACATTATGTTTGACGAGGATGATAAGCGGCTGACTACGCTTATGTTCCGCGATGATGGCCCAGGGTGGCCGGAGAAGGTATTAGATGGAGTACGTTCAGGGGTGGGGGTACGTTTGATGCGGCTCTTGGTGCGCGGACCGTTGTTGGATAAATTGACTTTTTACAATGATGAGGGGGCGCTTGCCAAGTTGCAATTTAGGCTGGTCCCGTTGAACTAGTTTTATGACCGGGAATAGCATTTAATTTAGGGGAAGAAACAATGTTATTAGCTAATAAGCAGGTGCGGATATTGGTAGTGGATGACGATCCTATCGTTACAGAGATCATCAGGATGCAACTAACCCGGTTGGGACAGATGGTGGCGGGGGTGGTATTCAACGGGCCAGCGGCGGTAAAAGCTACTCTGGACCTGCAACCAGATTTGATATTAATGGATTTACGCATGACGGATCCTGAGACCGGCTTGGAAAAACATTTGGCCGGCCTAGAGGCCGCGCAGGAAATCCAGGAGAAATGTCCTACTCCAGTGATTATTCTGACGGCTTATGAATCCTCCGAGCTGGTGTATCAAGCCAGCGTTGCGGGCGTGATGGGTTACTTGGTTAAGCCAGTTAGGAGCAGCGAGTTGGAGCGGGTGATTGCCATTGCCCTGACACGCTTTGACGATCTGCGTGAATTACGGCGTCTCAATGCTGACCTCCAGGCGCGTAATGAAGATCTAGATGTTTTCGCTGCATACGCAGCTCACGATCTTAGGGCGCCTTTGGCTACTATCGTGGGCTACGCGGAGGCGTTGGCGGATGAATCTTTCCCCAGATTTGAGGATGAAGAGGTACTATTTTATCTGCGCCGCATTGCGCGCAGTGGACGCAAAATGGCCAATGTCATTGATGAATTGCTCCGCTTAGCTAGTGTGCGTAAGGAGGAGGTCTCCGTGGAGCCATTAGACATGGCTGATATTTTCACTGCGGCCCGCGAGTGTCTGTTGGATTTGGTAACAGAGCAGGGCGCCCAAATCACCGTTCAGGAGCACTGGCCGGTAGCGCTGGGACATGCGCCCTGGATTGAGGAAGTGTGGGTAAATTATTTGAGCAATGCTCTCAAATATGGGGGAGAACCACCTCGTATTGAAGTGGGTGGGGAACGACAAGCTGCCAGGGTGCGTTTCTGGGTGCGTGATCAAGGTCCTGGGCTGACGGAAAGTGAACAGCAGCGGGTATTCATTTCCTTTGAACGTTTGTCCCAGGTGCGCGCTCAAGGGTATGGATTGGGACTGGCCATCGTGCGCCGTATCGTGGAAAAACTTAATGGGGAAGTGGGCGTAGAAAGTGGGGAGGGGCGGGGGAGCACTTTCTATTTCACGCTGCCAGCGGTAGATTAAGTGACCTTGATGGCATTACAGATCCTCTTCAATGCCCCACCAATACATATCTGCCAGCTTGCGGTGCTCCTGGTGGAGCCGGACGTAACTTTCATAACGATGTTGATCAATCTCTCCTGTGGCTAGCGCCGCCAGAACGGCGCAACCCGGTTCCACGGTATGGCTACAATCCGAGAAGTTGCAATCGGGAACATAGGGAGCGATATCTGGAAAATAAGCCTCAACCTCCTCTGGTTCCATGTCGAAGAGCGCCAGCGCGCGGATCCCGGGTGTATCGGCGACCCAGCCACCTACTTCCAACGGTATCAATTCGGAGACCGTAGTGGTATGGCGGCCCTTCCCGGTGGCTTGACTTACTTCTTTCACCCGCCGACCTAGATTGGGCTGGAGGGCGTTTAGTAAACTACTCTTCCCTGCTCCTGAAGGGCCGACCAAAGCCGAAATTTTTTGCGCTAAATGTGCACGCAAAATTGAGATATTCTGACCGGTCAAAGCGCTGGTGTATAAAACCGGGTAGCCAATAGCTGCATAGATGGCGAAATAACGTTGAGCTGTCTCCATGCCCACCAGATCTATTTTGTTGGCGCAGATCAGCACGGGGATACTCTGGCGTTCGGCTCCTACCAAGAGGCGATCCAACATGCGGAGGCGCGGAGCCGGTTCCGCGCAGGATAGCACGAAGACAACTTGGTCGGGATTGGCTATGAGTACCTGTTCTTTCTCGCGCAGATAACCATTGCGGTCCCAACGCCGGGAGCCACGTCCAGAAGAGAGGGGCTTGAGGCGACTTAGGGCGCGTTGGCGAGGGAGCACCTCTTCAATAACGTATGTATTTGGCTGGGGTGTATCCCAACGGACTCGGTCTCCCACCGCCACGATAGTGGAATCTTGCCAAGTCTTCTTCAAGCGGCCCCGCAAACGAGCAGTTATTTGTTCTCCCTCCGCGGTGAGGATGGAGTAGAAGCCGCTTTGCGATTTAATGACTAAGCCTTCTCGCATTTTTTCTCCATGAGTAGCATTGTACATGTCAATCTTCAGTGTACCATACTGTGAAAGAGGAGCAACTGAGGGTGTTCGATGGTTGAATTATCTTTGACTTCAGTTGACCGAAATGCCTCATTACGGTATAATACAGCAGCTTTGATGGAGTAATAAAACCGTCGCGGGCAACCGCGCGGTTTTGTATGTGTAGTGCTTTTACCTCGGAGCGAGGTAGCCTCTAAGTGAGAGGATAGGAATAAGGAGGAATGGTATGTCAACAAAACGTACTTATCAGCCCAAGAAACGTAGGAGAATGCGGAGACATGGGTTCCGTGCTCGTATGCAAACTAAGGCTGGACGGCGGGTGATCAAACGTCGCCGTCACAAGGGCCGCGCACGCTTAGTTCCGGTGCGGTTGGGCGGTGCCAAACGACTTAATTGGAAAGAGAGTAGCCATAAGGATAAGGGTCGCTGATATTACTTGGAGCATTATCGTTGGCAAAAGGAGATGCGCCTGCGTCGTCCCCAAGATTTCCAGCACGTTTGGAATGAAGGGCGGTCATGGGCGCATTCCTTGTTTATTTTGTGGGCAGTTCCTAGTGAGGGATTGCGGGAGACACGTTTGGGGTTAGTGGCAAGCCGGAAGGTAGGGAACGCGGTAGCGCGTAATCGCGCCCGACGTTTGTTGCGGGAAGCGGCACGGCAGCTATATGGACATTTACCAGCTGGTTGGGATATCATTCTCTTGGCGCGCCGGCCCATCTTGCAAGTAAAAGAGCCATGCGTGGAAGCCGCTTTGGTGAAAATGCTTCAGCGGGCCAAGCTCTGGTCATAATCCGGCAGATTGGTATTTTATGCAGGAGCTGGTGCTGGGACTAATCCGTTTTTACCAACGTGCAATTTCTCCGCTCTTTCCACCAACTTGTCGGTTCACTCCCACTTGTTCCTATTACAGTTTTGAAGCTATTTCCCGCTATGGTTTGTGGAAAGGCGGGAAGTTGGCCCTCAAGAGGATTTCTCGTTGTCATCCCTTTAATCCCGGGGGGCATGATCCAGTTCCTTGAATTAGGAGGAAAGATGAAGTTTTGGCAAAATATCTCGACCAGGTCTCGGCCGCAATTGGCTTTAGGGTGCCTGTTATTGATGCTCTTAGTTACCTTTACCGGCTGCAGTGGTGCAGCGCGTGCCGAAAGTTGGCCGGGTTTGTTGGTGCAAGAGGAGATCCTTTACGTGGCAAATGTTGATCAGGTGCAGGCTTTTGATAGCCAGAGCGGGGAATCTCTCTGGGCATTCCCGGCTGAACCGGATGCCAAAAGTGGGTTCTACTCCACTCCGGTGTTGGATGAGGAGCGGGGCTTATTGCTGGTCGCCGGTTTCAACGATCAGACTGTCTATGCTCTCCGCTTGGGGGATTCCCACGACCAGACGCCCGGGTTGGCCTGGGAGTTTTCTGACGCTGAGGGGCAGTATGTAGGGGCGGGCACTATTGCTGGCGATCTTTTTCTGATCGGTAACGGTGATGGCAAGCTCTACGCTATCAACCTGGCAGATGGCTCTCTGGTTTGGTCATTTGCTACCCAAGATCGCATTTGGGCGACTCCATTGGTAGTTGACGAGCTGGTTTATGTGGCTTCGTTGGATCATCATTGCTACGCTCTCTCATTAAAAAGTGGTGCGGAACAATGGCAGCTAGAGACCGCTGGCGCGATCGCTGCTTCCCCGGTGTTGGCCGGGGGCCATATCTGGTTGGGAGATTTCGGTGACCAGCTTTACCAAGTTGATCCACAATCGGGCGAGGTGGTCTGGATATTTGAAGATGGCGAGAGTTGGTTCTGGGCCACGCCTTTGGTCTCTGAATCGACTATCTATTTTGCGGATGTGGGTGGGGAGGTCTTCGCGTTTGATATCGCTTCTCAGGAGCTCCTCTGGAGCACGGCCACTGATGCGATCTTTCGTGGACAGGGTGTCTTTAGCACTGATGGCGAGCAGCTGATCCTCTTGCCGGCGCATGAGCGCGGCTTGATCTACGCATTGGATGCTGAGACGGGAGATAATCTTCCGTGGGGCAAGGTGCTGGAAAATCCAGGCCACTTACCCGGTAATTTGGTTACGGATGGCGAACGAGTTTACGCGGCTCCGATCATGATCTCTACGCGCGTGCAGGCCTTTGAAATATCTAATGGCAAAGAGCTCTGGCAATATCCGGTGGCAGAAGAAAAATAGTCCCGCTAGGGGAGAGACGTTGGCCGGAATGGAATAAATTCTAACTAGATGCTGATAATCCGTGGCGAGTGCGGTAGGGGCAGCCAGTGCAACTTTCATTTCAATTTTAGGAGAGGTTATGTGGGATACGATTGTAGTTGATCCGATCACAAATTTGCTACTCTTGTTCTATAGCTTGTTGAATGGGCAGACTCTTTTAGCTGTGGCATTGCTTACGGTGCTTATCCGTTTAGCGATGATACCTTTGACGATGAAGCAGCAAAAAAGCATGCAGCAACAGCGTAAACTTCAGCCGAAGCTGAAGAAAATTCAGGAAAAATATAAGAACGATCAAGAACGTTTAGGGCAAGCGCAGATGAAGCTCTATCGGGAAGCGGGAGTCAATCCGGCTAGCGGCTGTTTGCCGTTGTTGATTCAATTACCATTGATGCTCGGTCTTTACCGTGCCATTATTCGCGCGCTGGCCGCAACCCCGCTGGGATTACTGGAGCTAGCTCCTCATATCTACCGGGTAGATTGGCTCCCCAACTTGAGTGCTTTACTCCCCTTGCAGAGTCAGTTTTGGTGGCTGGATTTATCCCTGCCTGATCCTTACTATGTTTTGCCGGTTCTGGTAGTGATAACGAGTTGGATCCAACAGAAGCTTATCTCGGCGATGACACCTACCACCACTTCTTCCAAAGATGATCAGGCGCAGGCCATGACGCAATCTATGCAAATTACGATGCCGTTCTTCATGGGTTTTGTCTCCATGAGCTACGCCTCTGGACTTTCAGTATATCTGGTCATTTCCAACCTGGTGGGTATTTTCCAGTATTATCTGATCGGGAAGTCCGAGGATGATTCAGATTCAGATGAGTGAGTGGCTGGGGGAGACAGTTTTGAGGTGTAAATAGTAGCAGGTAGAGAGTGCAGGCGAAGATGAAAGTAAACGCAACGGTAAGCTAGGAGGTTACAAGGATGAAATCCAAAGAGTGGGCGGAGATTGAGGCTCCCACTGTTGATGAGGCGCTTATTCTAGGACTGACGCAGTTGGGCATTACCCGTGACGAGGCCGATATCAAAGTGTTGGATGAGGGCAGTACTGGGTTTTTGGGTATAGGCGTGCGAGAAGCTCGAGTGCGGGTGGAGCATAGAGTTGCTTCCACGTTGGTTGAAGAGCTCGTTAGCGCGGAACCGATCGTCGTTCAGAAAGAGGCAATGCCGCCAGAACAACCACTGGTTGCAAAGAAACCTGATGTGAGAGGGGTAGTAGAGGAAGAATACCGAGAAAAACCGGAGAGAAGGGCGACAGCTCTCCTGCCGGCTAAGTCCTTAGGGGATACTTCTCAGAGAGCGCAGAAGAAATCTAAAGTGCCGGTACAGGAGCTCCAACCAGAAGCGGAGGTGACGGCAGAGCAGGTGCGTATCAATGCGGTGGTGTTGGAGATAGCTGAAAATCTCTTTGGTGCGTTGAAGATAGAGCTGGAAGTTACCTGGCGTGTGGGGGATGGTAAAGATCGGCCGGAATTATGGCTTTCTCTGCAAGGGGAGGATGCGGCTCTGTTGGCAGAGCAAGAGGTTTTGAATGCGGCTCAATTTTTAACGCGCATCCTAGTGCGCAGTAAAAATGATGGCAATTTTAATTTGATTTTGGATGCTAACGGTCACCGCTGGCATCACACTCATAAATTGCAGCAATTGGCCCTGCAGACGGCGGAAAAAGCTACCCGCTTGGGTCGCCCGGTGCGTTTGCAGCCTATGACCGCACGTGAGCGGCGTTACGTTCACATGGTATTGCGCCATGATTCTCGTGTGCGCACGCAGAGCTACGGTTCTGGGAAGGGTCGGGCCGTGACTGTTTTCCCGAT
The DNA here is from genome assembly GCA_021107605.1 of Anaerolineae bacterium. GTDB lineage: Bacteria > Chloroflexota > Anaerolineae > B4-G1 > SLSP01 > G713. The sequence continues at coordinate 11,676 of JAIOSN010000199.1, forward strand.
AACAGCATAGCGAGAGCCGTAGTTCATTGGGGATCCGGATATGACGCGCATTTATGCCTTCGCCAATCAAAAGGGCGGTGTGGGGAAGACTACCACGGTGGTGAACTTGGCAGCCGTGATGGCTGACTGGGGGCTGCGGGTGTTGGTGGTGGATATCGATCCGCAGAGCAATGCCACAACCAGCCTGGGAGTGAATGCGCGCGAACTACCGGTTTCCATTTATGAGGTGTTGATTGGTGAGTGTCGGTTGGCAGAGGCGGTGGTGCATACTGCTTGGGTAGGGTTGGACTTACTTCCTAGCACGCCAGCTCTGGCCGGCGCGACTGTGGAACTGAACGCCCTGGCTGATTCTCGCGAGCGGGCGGGACGGTTGCGGCAATTGCTAGCTCCGGTGGCGGGATATGATTATCTTCTGATTGATTCTCCACCTAGTTTAGGGATATTGACCGTTAACAGTTTGGTTGCAGCTCAGAGCGTTATCATCCCCGTCCAGTGTGAATATCTAGCCCTGGAAGGGCTATCTCAGCTTATCAATACTATCCAATTGATCCAGCGAGGCTTAAATCCCACGCTGGGATTGCGTGGCTTGGTGATGACGATGTTTGATAAGCGCACCAACCTCTCTCAGGAAGTAGTGGCGGAAGTTCAACGTCATTTCCCGCACAAGGTCTTTAAGATACTTATCCCGCGTAGCGTGCGGGTTAGTGAAGCTCCCAGCTATGGAGAGCCGGTGGTCTTTTATTCCGCGCATTCGAGTGGAGCGTTAGCTTATCGCGTGCTGGCCTGGGAGATATTGAAGCATGATGGTCACGCGGTAGATTGGTCTCCTCCCCGCCAAGTTCTTGAAGATTGAGAGGCTGGATGCATGAAGCCCACCGAGATTAGTACTAATCTCGGTGGGCTTTTTTTGTCTGCTCTGCTCGGTCTACTCGCAATCAGCTTCGCCTGCCGGCGGGAGACCGGCGTAGCGTTTCTCGATTTGATTGATAGCGTAGTTGGCCGCTGCTTGGACTTTCTCTTCCGGGCCAGCGAGTAATTCCTGGAGCGCCGCCAGATGTTCTCTTTGGCCTATCTGAGCCAGACTTGCGGCGGCCAAAATCTGGGCTTCAGGATTGCCTGACTCTAAGACCCGGAGCAGTATCTGCATGGCCGCTTTTCCAACCCCCACGCCCAGACCCTGTTCAGCGGCCCAGTTGATGAGCCAGGGCAGCTCATCCATTTTCGGCGGGGGCTGTACCGTCGCGGAACTGATAGTGGAATTCTTCTCCATCTCGCTCAACGCGGCCTCGGCAGCCGAACGCACCAGCCATTGTGGATCTTCGCGCTGGACAGACTCTAAAATTTCTTTCGTCCAGGGTTCTCGTATCTTTCCCAATCCATGAATAGCTGCCCGGCGGGCCAGTAGGTCTTCGGATTCGGTGGCGCGCTTAAGTATCTCCCCACCACCATCTGGGTTAGCTGCCAGCGTTTCTGCCAGAATCAACATTAATTTTTCATCAACCAGCGGGAGTTGTTCTTGAAGCAACCGCAAGGCTCCCGGTGTGCCCTGATCGCCTAGCGCGCGCACGGCACTTTCACGGGTGGCAAAGTCTGGAGCTGCCAACCCTCCGGCCAGAATCCGCATCTCCTTTGGGGTGCCGGTCCAACCCAGGCCACGTAACGCGGCGGCTCTGATGTCCGGTGTGCGGTGGCGTCGGAGCGTCTGGAGGAAGAATGGACGTACGCTCTCTCCGGCCACCAGCGTTAGCGCGCGGCCTAGCCGCATCCGATCTGCGGGCGTGATATTGGATTTGGTGAAGGCCTGTGCTAAAACTTTCATAACTACCTTGCGCCACTGGGCCTCTGGAGGCGCCAACATTGCCCATCGTGCAGTGGTGAGTAGCGCGTGCTGATCATCTGAGGCTAAACTCGCTTGTAATTGCGCTTTGACCAGGGCTTGGGCTTCTCCTAATCCCAGGTAGTATTCTTTGGTGAAAGTCCAGGCCGGGTCCCGCAAATGTTCCAGGAGCGCTGGCGGCATCTCTGTCTGTTGGCTGCATCTGCTGGCGGTGAAGAAATCTTCCCAGATGTAATGCTTGAACGTGACCCGCTCTTTATCCCAGCGTAAGAGACCTCTCTCGCGGAGTAACTTGTGCGTGGTCTGCTCCAGCTGGGACGTGCGCTCGGCAGGTGGGGGGAAGAGAGTTTCCACGAGACTCTCCACTTCTGTGGGGGAGAAGTGGGCTTGCTCTCCGCTCTTTAGTTGCCAAGCCAGCGTATTCAATGTCTCTAATGCTATCCGTTTCGCCTCTTCATCGATTTCGTGCTCCTCCTCCTCTAACTCCGGTGTGGGAAGTAGCTCTTCTAAGAGCGCTTGCTGCACGGCGATCGGGCGGTTAGGATGTAGTCCGGTGCGCAAATAGAGTATTGTCCTCAGATTGAAGTCCAACAACGTATCGCCACTTTCCAGGGCGCGTTGCAGGGTGGGGAGGAATGGTGCTCCCAATTCTCTCTCTTCATGCTCCAGCTGGGTAGCCCAACCGTTGTAAATGGTATGGAGTGATTCCTCATCAATGCGCGGTTGTACCTTTACCGGCACAAAATCAGTTTCTGTCAGAGGGGCATAGCCCTCTTGGCTGGTGACGACTACCCACTGGCTCTCTGGGAGTTGCTGGGCGGCAGCGGTTATCAGCTGGGCGACGGTTGTTCTATCCGCGCCGGGAACGCTTTCCCAGTTATCAATGAGAATTACCGCAGGGGCATTGAGCAGCTGTCTGTATAGCCATTTTGCGCGTGCCACTGGCAAAAATTTGACCGCGAGCTCGGTTAAGAACTCTACGGGATCGCTCTCTTCATCTTCGGGGAGCTCAGTTAGCTGGTCAAGATCAATCCAGATCGGAAAGCGGGTATAGGGAGTGGCGGAAGCGGTTTCTTGGGTGGTTTGGTCAACTTGCCAGACCAATAGCGCCAGGGCCATGGTGCGTCCTTGACCCTTGTCCCCGGTCAAGAGCAGGCGGGGATGGCCGGCCAAGAGCTGCTCATAGGCGATGGGTTGCTGGGCCGTCAATTCCACATCCTCGACTAGAGTAGTCGGTAGGGTGGGGGGGGCTAGCAACACCGGCGGCACAAAGATCGCGGCCGGATCTGCCGGCTCAAAGAGCAACGTAGCCCGGAGGGCCTGCTGCAGGGCGGCGAGATATTTCTCTGCTACGCTGCTGCGCAGCTGCTCTTGCCAGCGTGCCAGCGGGTTCCAGAGCTGGCGTAGGCGCACGTCTACACTGGCGCGCCGTAGGTAGAGGATTAAAGCGATAAGCCAGGCGGCGCCGGCTCCTATGAGCGCCGAGCGCCAATCGAACGACCAGCCGTTAGCGAGCGAGAGCGGCATGTTAAACATCTAATCGCTCTTTGGCTCTGCTGCTCCAGAATGTCCTGACATCTGTGTTTGTGAGCCTAATTTGATGCTTTCCACGTCTAGACGGTACCCTTGACCGCGTTCGCTGATTATGTAACGGGGTTCACGTGGTTCTGGCTCGACTTTCTGACGGAGATACCAGATGTAGAGTTTGAGGTAATCTCGGCGGTTGGCCTGTTCTTTTCCCCAAACACGCCGGAGCAGAGTGTCGTGGCTCACCGTGCGGCCAGCATCTTGGATGAGGGCCGAAAGCAGCGCAAACTCGGTGGGGGTCAAGGAGACTGTCTCCTCGTTGATCTTAACCTCGTGAGTATCCGAGTTGACCCAGAGCGGGCCAGCTTGGAAGATGGCTTGTTCGCCCCGGGCGCGCCTTGCGCGCGCCAGAGCGGCCTTGACACGTGTCACCAACTCCTTGTAGCCAAAGGGTTTGGTGATGTAGTCGTCGGCTCCCAGACCTAAACCGTAGGTTACATTGTGCTCATCGCTCAACGCGGTTAGGAAGAGGGTGGGTGCGTCGGTGATATGTTGTAGCTTCTCGTAGACGTGCCACCCATCCATATCCGGCATCAAAATATCCAATAATATCAAGTCGGGTTCCTGCTTGCTGGCTAATTCTAACCCGTCTTTCCCATTGTCGGCAGCGGTAATCGCATATCCAGCGCGTTCCAAAAGTAACTGGATTAGTTGAGATAAGGCTGCATCATCCTCTATAAGTAGAATCTTCTCTTGCATAATGCATCTCCTTGAGGGGGTAATTGTTAGGAAGCTCTCATGCTAATTCAAGACACTGGTCCTAAAAACCAATTATAGATTAGATATTAAACTAGATTTCTAACTTGTCAAACCGAGTTCGGTAAGAAAACGATTTGTGTTATCCGCTGAAAAATCAGTTCGTGGAGCTGACAGCGAGTTTCAGTAGTTGCTGACCGGTTAGGGCACTATCTGCGTGGGTGGTGGGATTTTCCAGTAGTACGACGACTGCATAGCGGGGAGCTTGTTCCTGATCCAGACCGATGTACCAAGAGAGCTCGCGCTCTGGCCCGCCTAAAGCGTGAGCTAGATGCCCGATCTGACCAGCGTGCCACTCTGGCCAGAGCGCACGCAGTGCGGCGGCTGTGACGGGAGAGAGCACGGTAGTCGTGGTGGTCGGCACCGTGGGGCAACCGTCAATTGGCGTGGCTAAGAGGTGTAGTGGCGGACGTTTCCCGTCGTTCCCCACCGTGGCGGCGACGTTGAGCAATTGTAACGGTGTGACCAGCAGCGTGCCTTGCCCGCTGGCTTCAGCAGCCGGCGTGGTAGCTGTTATCTCGCGCTCGGCGGCGACGGTGGGGAGTTCCAGTGACGGCGGAGTGGTAAGTCCCCACTGGGCGAAAACTTCTTCTAGCCAGATGGCTCCTTCTCTCTTTCCTACTTTGGCGAATGGAGCCGGGCAAGCGGAACGGAGCGCGGCGCCCCAATCGCTCTCCGTCGGGGCGGTGAGACAGCCCCAAGTGACGCCATTGATGGCGAGTTCTGCTGCCAGCGGTAGCGGGGGCGTGGAGAGCCGGCCCTCTTCCAGTAGTGCGCCGAGGAGTACCGTCTCTAGAATACCGCCCGGTTGCGCCAAGCCTTGCGTGACGCGATTGAGGAGCGGGGCGGTGGGAGTATCGCGCAGCGTTTCCCATTGCTCTGTTACGGTGGCTGGGTTGTAGGTGGGTGTGGAGGCCAGCGCTAAAATCTCTCCGGTCTGGACGTCGGCCAGGACTGCGGCCCCTGACTGCCCGGCTAAGAGTTCCTGGGCTGCTCTTTGCAAGGAGGCATCTAGCGTCAACGGTACGGTAAGGCCTGCTGGGAAGCGGTGGAGCAGATCGTCCCAGGCTTGTTGCCAGGGGGAGCGTTGGGCCAGGCCGCGTAACGCGGTATCACAACTGTGCTCGATCCCGGCTGTGCCGTAATCTAAGGTAGCGTATCCCACCACCGGCGCGGCGGCCGGGACGGGATAGCGACGTTCAACGAACCCGCTCTCGTCCACGGTGATTCCCGCCAAGAGGGTTCCCTGGCGATCTATGATGTTCCCACGTTGGATGCGCATCTCGTCCAACACCCGGTAAGGATTGCTGGCCTGCGTTTGCAGCTCGGTAGTGCGAATCACGGTCCATAACCCCGTGCCGAGGGC
>JAIOSN010000269.1 GCA_021107605.1 Anaerolineae bacterium
TAAAAGCCTGCTGTTTATAAATCCGATATATCATCCAACGCCGCATCAGCCAAATCCCGGCAAAGGCCGCCAATCCAGCCCCTATCCCGGATTGCAAGGCTGCGGCAAGTGTGGCCGCAATCAGCAGCCAACGCAGAAAGAATCCCGCTTGGACCCAGAGCAGAATCCCCACGCTACTCCGCGCACCCAACCGCGAGACGCCCCACACGTGGAGCGCGATGTTGCTCCATCCAGAAAGTAATCCCACGCCGAACCAGAACCAGCTCATTCTTGGCTCTCCTGAAAAAAGATTAGTTCACCACAGAGACACGGAGAACACTGAGAAAAAATAAGTTTTAGGGTGAAAATATTTGCTCCACGGGAAAAAGATTTCTCACCGCAAAGACGCCAAGGACGCTAAGAAAAAATTAGTTTTCTGGTTACTGTTCAGGCTGGCCGATTGCAGACCTCAGAGGTCTACCCATCCGTCAGGCGGTGACGAAATTCTGGTCTGGGTAAGCACTTTGACTAGCAAAATCTGTACACAGACCTCGGAGGTCTATTACGCCTGAGTAGTAACAAAATTAGTTTTCTGGTTACTACTCAGACTGGCCGATTGCAGACCTCAGAGGTCTACCCATCCGCCGCTGGGTGGCGAAATTCTTGTTTTCCCGCAGTAGGCTCATTTTTCCTCCAACCGTTGACGCTCTTCCAGCCGGCGGACGAAACGCCAGATATTAAGGAAGCCCGCCAAAATCCCGAGCAAGAGCAGGCCAACGGTCAAGGCCGGTTTCGTCCCCCAACGCAAGTCCAGGAAATGCCCCCCTAACACGCCCCCAAAGATGGGAAGGGCGAGGTCCCAACCTAGCGAAGTGGCCGCCAGCGCGTCCCCACTGAAGGTATGAAACCAACTACGTTGTGACTTCATCGTCCTCGCTGTCCCCTGCCCGGTGCGACTGCCCATCCAATGCCGCTAAGAGAGTCTGTGCCAACCGTTCAAAACGCGCGCTCTCGGGTTTTTCCGCCTGGAGATCACCCTGCGCGCGCAGCTCACCGGGCACGTAGAGCACGACCTCCTCGTTTGCCAAAATATGGAGGATTCCGGCGTCCAACTGCAATTCATGCTCTTCCCCACCAACCTCATACCGGAGTGGAGCCGCGACCGTCTCCGCCAAGAGCGGCGCGTGGCCGGGGTAGATACCCAACCCGACGTCATCGGCCAGCTGCACTTGAACGCGCGAGACATCGCGCGCCTGGAGCAGCTCTTTTACGGGAGTTAATATGATTAGCAACATCGGGAATCTCGGCCTCTAGTTACACAGAGAAAGATTTGGGTGCGTTTTATTGCAGTTAAATTTCTGGTAACGTGTTGCGTGTTCCGTTTGGAGAAAGAAATGCTACATTTTATCTGCGTGCATCTGCGTCTATCTGCGTCCAATGTCCCGCGCCTTCTCCTGGACTTCGTCAATGTCCCCGACCATATAGAAAGCCTGTTCGGGAAGTTTATCATGCTCACCGGCCAAAATCTCACGGGCGCCACGCAAGGTCTCTTCCAGCGGCACGAAACGGCCCGGCATCCCGGTGAAGCGTTCCGCGGCGAAGAAGGGTTGGGTGAGGAAACGCTGCAAACGCCGCGCCCGGTTGACGGCCTGGCGATCCACCTCGCTCAACTCGTCCATGCCCAAGATGGCGATCACGTCCTGCAACTCCTCGTAGCGGGCCAGAAGGGTGCGCACCTCGGAGGCGAGGCGGCAATGTTCCTCGCCCACCAACTCCGGGGTAAGCAGGGAGCTGCTCGAATCCAGCGAGTCAATGGCGGGGTAGAAGCCCCGGCTCGCCTGCCGCCGCGAGAGGATCGTCGCCGCGTCCAGATGCGCGAAGGTCGCCACCACAGCGGGATCGGTCATATCGTCGGCGGGCACGTAGACAGCCTGGATCGAGGTAACGCTTCCTCGGCTCGTCGTGGTGATGCGTTCCTGGAGCATCCCCATCTCCGTCTCCAACGTGGGCTGATAGCCGACCACGCTCGGCAGCCGGCCCAGCAGCGCAGAAACCTCCGCGCCGGCCTGGATGTAGCGGAAGATATTATCAATGAAGAGCAAGACCTCGCGCTGCTCGTGATCGCGGAAATGCTCCGCCATCGTCATCGCCGTGAGAGGCACTCGCAAGCGCGCGCCGGGCGGCTCGTTCATCTGCCCGAAGACAAGTACGGTGCTCTCGAGAACCCCGCTCGCCTGCATCTCCAACCAGAGATCGTTACCCTCGCGGCTCCGCTCCCCCACCCCGGCAAAGAGAGCAATGCCCTCATGTTCCTGGATGGTGTGGCGCATCAGCTCAATCATCAGCAGAGATTTACCGACGCCCGCACCGCCGAAGAGTCCGATTTTGCCGCCGCGTGGATAGGGAGTGAGCAGATCAATCGCCTTGAGACCGGTGACGAACGGCTCTGAGGCTACACGCTGTTCATGGAGTGGCGGGGCTACGGCGTGAATGGAACGGCGCGTCACTGGAGGAGGGAGCGCGCCCCGGCCATCAATCGGCTCGCCCAATACATTAAAAAGCCGTCCCAGTGTGGGACGGCCGACCGGCGCCTGGATCGGTTGACCGGTATCGCGGACGCGGAGACCGCGTCGCAGCCCTGCCGTGTCGCTCATCGCCACACCGCGCACCGTCCGGGGATCGACGTGCTCCTGTACCTCGATGAGCAATTCCTGGGTATCGTCCTGCTCCACAACCAGCGCGTTATGGATGCTGGGCAGATCACCGGAGGCGAACTCCGCATCCACCACCACACCCACCACCCGCACCACCGTCCCTCTCTGCGCCAAGTCCCCTCCCCTTATGCTCCGTTAACAGACGAAGTATAACACATATGCAAGGGAGCGAAAGAGCGAGAGAGCGAGAAAGCGAGAAAGCGAATGAGCGAGGGAGTGAAAAAGCCAGGTAGCCGAGGTTTCTATACCTCGCCCCGTTGCTACCCGACGGATCACCATCCGCCGCAAGGCAACGGCTTAGCGAAAAAGCGAGCTTGTCATTCCGAGCAACCAAAAGGAGCAACGCGACTGCCGGGCAGCGAGGAATCTACTACTCTAGCAAATAGTGAATGGTGGATAGCGTGACAGACCCGCAACTCTCCCCGGCTAGCCCCGTTTACGGGGCATAGTTGCGTAGCCCGTGGTCCTTAGCCCCGGGCGGGGGCGCCAGATGTACGCATACTGAAGTATGCTACCCTAGTCCTAAAGGCCGGTTGTCCACCTGCGTGGACAAAGTTTGCGGGGCGCTTGGAATGACATCTATTTTTAGTCGCCGTAGGGCGACTTCGCAATAGTAGCACGCGGTTTCAACCGCCGTGCAGCAGCGGGCTGGCGCTTGTCATTCCGAGCAACCAGAAGGAGCAACGTGACTGCCGGGCAGCGAGGAATCTACTACCCTGCAAATAGTAAATGGTAAATAGCGTGACATACTCGCAACCCTCCCCGGCTAGCCCCGTTCACGGGGCGTAGTTGCGTAGCCCGTGGTCTTTAGCCCCGGGCGGGGGCTGGCGGGGGTTTGAACCGGGTGGCGCGGTCGGGAGGGGGGGGGAGCAACAGGCTTGCGGCGGATCACAATCCCTTTAAGCCTTCGGGGGGACTAT
>JAIOSN010000172.1 GCA_021107605.1 Anaerolineae bacterium
AAACGATCAATCAGGAGTTTTGAAATGGCTAAAGAATTGGTGGTAACAGAGCTTCTTTCAGATCCAATGATTGAGGTTGGAAAAAGGCTTGTTGAAAGACTTGATGAGTCTAATTCTGATGTACAGGCCGCATTTTGGATGTTTTTTCCAGATGAAAAACGTTGGAAGCTTATTATTGTGTCCCAGTTCGTTAAGCAAGATGGGCCAAGACAGTTCTATAAGCGAGTTGTCGAGGCAAACAAAAAGGCCGACGAATCGGAGTCAGTTATATCTCTAAATGATGTTGGTGTGGCAGACACTTCAAATACACTTGTTAATCTACTCAGAGCGGCCATATCCACAGGAGACGGAATTTCTGGAATTAGATTTTCGAGAAATACAATCAATGGAACTTTTATCGAAGATTCATACATTTACAGAATCAATATAAACATATAACAATCGCATCAACTCGGACGGCTAAAAGCAGAGTGTAGCGTAGCGAAATGCCGCTTTTAGCCGCCGGTTATGCGAGGCGATCTCTATTTCAGAGCCGTGGAAGCCGCCGCTTCCACGGCTTTTTTGTATCTACAAAGGACTGAAAAATCATGCTAGCTATATTCAATCTCTCTAAATCTTACGGCGACAACTTAGTTTTGAACAAACTCACTTTCCAACTTAATCCCGGTGAACGGGTGGGCTTGATCGGCCCCAACGGCTGTGGGAAGAGCACGCTTTTGCGTATCATCGCCGGGTGCGAAAGTGCCGATCAAGGAAGTGTACAGCTCAATCCTCCGCGCACCCGCATAGGTTATCTGGAACAAGGGTTGACCTATGCGGAGCACGAAACTATCGGCGAGCTGCTCCAAGTGAGCGATCTGGCGCTACAAGCTGCCACGGAACGGGTTGAGGAGCTGGCTGCCGCTTTAGCCACGGCCGCCGGGGCGGAACTGGCGCGCTTGGTGACGGTCTACAACGCAGCCTTAATTGAGCTGGAGATTACAATTCGCTCTTGCCCCCCGCCACACGAGGCGCAAGCCATATTGGCCGGCTTGGGATTGGGCGAGCTCTCCCTGACCCAACCGGTAGATATGCTGAGTGGTGGTCAGAAGACGCGCCTGGGTTTGGCGCGCCTGCTTATCCAACAACCGGAACTCCTGCTGCTGGACGAGCCAACCAATCATCTGGACATCGCAGTTCTGGAGTGGCTAGAAACATGGCTGCGAGAATATCGCGGCGCGGTGCTCCTGGTTTCCCACGACCGCGCCTTTTTGGATAACACCGTCACCAGAATCATAGAGCTCAACATGGATACGCACACTATCACCGAGTACGTGGGCGGTTACTCGGAGTACCTCGCGGCCTGGAAGCGGAAGCGTGAGAAAGCGTGGTCGCAATGGCGCGACCAAGAGGCAGAGATCAAGAGGTTGCGCGCGGATATCGGCCAGACCAAAACCCACGCGCTCACTGTTGAGCGAACCACGACCTCCGGCCAACCCAACGTGCGGCGGTTAGCCAAAAAGGTCGCGCGTAAAGCCAAATCGCGGGAAAAGAAATTGGGCCGTTATCTGGAGAGCGCTGAACGGGTGGGGAAACCGCAGCTGCATTGGAGGATGAAGTTGGAATTTACGGAGACGCCGGCCAGCGGGCAAGATGTGCTGATGTTGGAGGAGCTGGCGGTGGGATACGCTAGCGTCCCGTTGGTGCAGCACATCAACGTCATCCTGCGGGCCGGCGAACGGATAGCGTTGATTGGTCCCAACGCCATTGGCAAGACAACGCTCTTGCGTGTCATCCTGGGGCAATTGGCTCCGTTGCACGGTCAAGTGCGTTTGGGCGCTAACGTCGAAGTGGGTTATTATGCTCAAGAACAAGAGACCTTGGATGCCCAGAGCACTCCTTTCGAGACCATTCGACGCTCCGCTGCTATGTCAGAAACCGCTGCCCGTAACTTCCTGCACTATTTTCTCTTCTCCGGTGATGCTGTCTTCCTGCCTATCGCCGCGTTGAGCTACGGGGAACGGGCGAGGTTGATCTTGGCGCGTCTGGTCGCCAGTGGTTGCAACTTCTTGGTACTTGATGAGCCTATCAATCATCTGGATATTTCCAGCCGGGAACGCTTTGAGCACGCTATGACCGCTTTTGAAGGTTCCGTTCTGGCCATTGTCCATGATCGTTACTTTATCCGGCAATTCGCCACGCGCATCTGGGCGTTGCAAGACCAGACCCTAAAAGAGTATTTAGATTTGGAAGAGATGCAGCGTGTGAGGGGGAGCTGACCTCTTGGCATGGGTTCTAATATCAATAAGGTGCGTTTCATTGCGGTTGAATTTCTGGTAGCGGGTTCCGTGTTCCGTTTGGAGAAGCTTTACGCCATACGCAATACGCAACTTGGATAGAGCTCTCCACTCATTTGATACGCACCCATATCAATACGGTTCAGTTAAGGCTCTTACTCTACCGTTCCCCCGGCCGTCGTTGGCAGTTCCCATGTCTTCAACAAGCTGGTGATCGAAGCGCGCGTTGCCTCGGCGCCAAACCCCCACGCCAGTAACGTGAAGTAATCGCCCCAGCCGGTGGCGCCAAAAGTCGGTACCCCCGTATAGAGCTCGTTGAAGCCGGCTGCGGCCAACATCCCTACCGCCACCAGATACGTCAACCAAGTGAAGAGCTGTAACCGTCCTACCGCCTGCTTGGCATTAGAAGCCATTGAGGTGGCCGCGGGACGGCTTCCCAACAAGCGCGGCAATTTGAAGAGTGCGGCTAGCACTCCGGTCGGCGCCTCTCCCCCCGGGCCTTTTGGTATCCCGAAAGCTAGCCCTTCGCCACCGCGCAGCACGTCCTCCTCTGGTTGCCGCGCCGTTGTACGGGCTGCCTCCTGGGCCGTGGCAACTTCACTCGCCAGCGCCTTGTACTGTTCCTGGTATTGAGCATTCTCCGGCGCAGCATCCAGCGCGTACAAGCGTTGCCGAAAGTGCGCTTCATCTGCCAACCCATCAATTTGGGCCGCCAACTCCGAAAAATCATAGAGCCGTTGCGCCACCCCCGCCAACTCGACTTTGAACGCCTCCGGTCCAGTCCGATCCGGCATTGTGAGGTAAGCTTCGCGCGCTTCCTGCTCCAGGGACTTGCGATAGATGGAAGCTGGCAACGTCTCTAGCTCGTGCTGCAACTCATCATAGGCACCTATCTGGCGCAGCCAATTACGCCGCTCCCGTTCCCATAAATTCCAGATACCCTCCGCCTCTTTGATCGCTGCCTTCGCCGCGCTCCAATCCTGCGCCTGTAATGTTACCTGTACATCGTAGAGCTCCGCCTCCAGTCGCTCGTAGAATGGTTTGCCGCGCTCTTGTAACTGCTTGTCGGCCGCCATCGGGTTCCGCACTTGCCCTACCCGCACCAACACTTGATCACGCGGCCGGCCCTGAGCGCGATATAAGGAAACCCCGAATCCGGCAGCTACTCCGGCTACCAGGAAGAGTAGCGGTATCAACGGGGGATCTTTGACCGCCACCGTCACGGGAACGGTAAGCTCACCGCTGTGATAAGTGATCAAGAGACTTCCCGTAAATCTACCGCTGGGCAGATCTTGAAAATCAAGAGTCACCGGGATAGTGAGCAATTCACCCGCCGCAATCTCATGCTGCACCAGCGGAGCTCTAAGCGACCTCGGTGGCAGCACTATCGTCTCATCCCCATCCAAGAGATCACGGGGAATTACCTGTAACTCTGTGATCGGAGCCGTGGCCCGGATCAAGAGGGAGCGTGAACTTGCCGCGCTGCCCCGCGTTGCGGCGAAATTTAGCTGCGCGGGATCATACGTCACTCCTTCTTGAGCTGTCACCTCGTAGGCCGTCCTCCCCCATAATACTAACGCCAATACCATCAATAGCCATAATCGCCAGTATCTC
>JAIOSN010000011.1 GCA_021107605.1 Anaerolineae bacterium
CAGTCCGTGTTCTCGGGGGCTGCTTGGCAGTTTTGAATTAGGCCAGAAATTTGCTCATGCCTGACGTAGATGAGCACCAACGCACGCGAGCGTCAGCGGACCGCATACCGCAACTGCCGGAGGACATCGGAAACACTACCGTGCACTGCACAGAACTCTTGGCGCGCACCTTTGGCCGGGAAGAGCATGTGTATCCTCTGCCCGATTGCGTGAACTTGGAGTTTTTCTCAGAAGATAGCCTCACGATCTCTGAACGCTCCGCCATGCGCGCCGCACTGGGCGTGCCGCCGGGACGTAAACTGGTCGTCTATCTGGGACTGCTCGCCGATTACCAGGGCATCCCGCAACTATTAGGCGCGGCGGCCTACCTGCGACAACGTGACTATCCGGTCTCCTTTCTCATCATGGGCTTTCCCGGTGAGGCAGAATACCAGGCGCGCGCGGCAAAGTTAGGACTCACCTCCGCCGACGTCATCTTCACCGGCCGCCTGCCCTACGCGGAAGCACCGCGTTATCTATCCCTGGGTGATATCGCCGTCGCGCCCAAAATTTCCGCTACGGAAGGGAGCGGGAAAATACTGAACTACATGGCTATGAAGTTACCCGTGGTCACCTATGATACCCCCGTGAGCCACGAATACTTGGGACGCTGGGGAATTTATGCTAAACCAGTGGGCGAAGCCAAATCTCTGGCCCAAGCATTGGCCTTCGTCATCCGCAATCCAGAGGTAGCCCGCATCATGGGAACGGAAGCGCACACGCGAGCCGCCAGACACTTTTCCTGGCAGCGCACCGGACGGCGATTGTTACAAATCTATGATAAACTGTGGTAAATGGTTAATGTTATTAAATTGCCCTAAAGACCTCCGAGGTTTACAAGATGGTCCCCTGTGGAGAGATTCTGCTGATATACAGCGCGCTTTCCGGGTCAAATTACCGCCAAAACCTCGGAGGTCTGAATGCTTACTCTCTAAGGCGGCATTGCCCTCCGGTGACGCGCTAGTTCCTGTCCACGCAGGTGGACAGCCGGCTTTAGCCTCCGGTAGCCTACTTCAGTAGGCGTACTGTGGTAAATTCACTCTGCCGCCAAGAAGCTAATTATGAAAACAAAACTCAAAGCAATTTTACATCCGCGTTGGCGCGGAGCCATCTTCTTCTTCTTTTTTTGGGCGATGGTCGCCACCTTCGGCCCCTTCAAAAACATCTACTATAAACAACTCGGCCTGAGTAGCTTCCAAATCGGTATTTTAGCCGCCATCGCGGCCCCTACCATGCTCTTCGTAGCCCCCTACGTCTCCCTGCTGGCCGATCGGCGCCGCGCGCGCCGCACTATCCTCGTCTGGCTCATAGGGTTAAGCGCCGTCTTGGTAGTGCTGCTGAGCATCCCCGAAACCTTTCTGGCCTTACTGCCCGTCTCCATCCTCCTCTCCCTGACCACTGCCCCCTTTGGGCCACTAAGCACGGGCCTGATTACCCGCATGGCCGCCCGGCATCACAGCGACTTTGGCAAGCAACGGCTCTGGGGTTCGTTCAGTTTCGCGCTCGTTTCCATCATCTGCGGCGCACTCTGGGGCCGGCTGGGCTATACTTGGATGTTTATCACCAGCGGGCTGCTCTCTCTCCCTGTCTTGCTCCTCGCCTTGACATTGGAGAAAATCCCCCCCTCAGAAACTACGGAGCAGACCGCCCCCTCGCTGCTGCGAGTCTGGCAAGACAAAGGTTTGATCACGCTTCTGGCCGCCACCTTCTTGATCGGCATCGCCGAAAGCCTCTACATCAACTTTACCGGGGTTTACATGGACGGCTTGGAAGGCGGCAAATTGCTGGTCGGAGCCATCGGCGGATTAGGGGCGCTGGTCGAAATGCCGCTCATGCACTACAACGGCGCCATCACTCGGAAGTTAGGCCCCAGACGGATCATAATCTTAGGCTACCTGATAGAAGCCATCGCTCTCTTCGCCTACGCACTGCTCCGAAATCCCTGGCTGCTGCTCCTATTCTCCACTCTCAAAGGGGTAGGATTTGGATTGTATTACGTCGCCACCGTGCGGCTCGCCGATACACGCGCACCGGAAAACTGGTCGGCCACCCTCCAATCATTGGTAACGGCTGCCTGGTGGGGGCTCGCCCCGCTCATCACCATGCCGCTGGGCGGCTGGATGGCAGATAAATTGGGACTGCCGGCTATCTTCGCCGCCGGTGGAATCGCCGCTCTCTTGGGCATCTTCCTCCTCAGCATCGCCGATCTGAGCGGTAAATTCGATGAAACCCCACTCCTAACATCATGAACACTCCACGCCCGCAATATGCCCAGGTATTGATATTCCTGCCGGTGCATTCCAAAGAGACGCCTTTTTTTGATTATGAGATACCGGCCCGGCTGCAAGGCCAGGTCAGACCGGGCATATTGGTCGCTGTACCATTCCGCGACCGGCGTTTACCGGCGCTGGTGGTAACATTAGCAGCTGCGCCCTCTGTGCCTCGGACCCGACTACTCCAAGAACTTTTACAACCGGAGCCGGTTTTGAGCACTTCCCTACTCACCTTAGCCCGCTGGATGGCGCGCGAGACCTTGGCCCCGCTGCACGAATGTGTGAAACTCATGTTGCCGCCCGGCATGAAGCCCGAATCGCTGGAGACCGTCGCCCCGACCAGACCCAAGACCGTACTCCTGGCCTCCCTCTCTCTGCCGCGCGCCGCCTGGGACAAGAAACTAGCCGGTTTGCAGCTCCTCTCCCTTTACCGCACTATCCTCACGTTCCTGGAGCAAGAAGAGAAGCCGGTAGAGGTCAGTGTCATCTACGCCGCCGCCGGCGCCAAAAACCGCCACCTCAAGATGTTGCAGCAGCGCGGGCTGCTCACCTTCCAACGGCAGAGAGAGCTCCGTGATCCTCTAGCGGGTGCTCATCACACGCTGGTAGAGGCCCCCACCCTCATCCCCGACCAACAGCAGGTTTGGGATGCGGTGGCCGCGCTCCTAGCCTCGGCCACGCCCGCTAACCCACCTCCGCCGGTACTCCTCATGGGCGTGACCGGTTCCGGCAAGACCGAGATCTATCTGCGCGCCACGGAGCGGGTACTTTCCCAGGGAAGACAAGCCTTGATGTTAGTGCCGGAGATCAGCCTGACGCCGCAGACGGTGCGCCGTTTTATGGTGCGCTTCCCCGGCAAAGTGGGTCTCTGGCATAGCGGCATGACCGAGGGAGAACGCTCCGACACCTGGCAGCGGATACGCGAGGGCGAGCTCACGGTTTTAGTAGGGGCGCGTTCCGCGCTCTTCGCGCCCTTCCCGCAGCTGGGCCTCATCGTGATGGACGAGGAGGAGGAGAGCAGCTACAAATCCCTGCGCCGCCCCTACTATCATACTCGCGAAACGGCGGAGGAGTTAGCCCGGCAGACCGGCGCGCTCCTGATCATGGGAAGCGCCACCCCCTCGCTGGAAGCACATGCCCACGCCTTGCAAGGTCGCTACCGGTTACTCCAGATGCCGAGGCGTATCTTGAGCCAGCGTCAAGATCTCGAAAATTGGGAGGAGCAGCTACCCCTCTCCCCGAACCGCTACCACGCGCTGCCGGAAACGCCGGATGTTTGCACCATAGAGCTGCCGCCGGTCCAGATCGTGGATATGCGCGCGGAGTTAAAGACGGGGAATCGCTCCATCTTCAGCCGCCCCCTGCAACAAGCCCTCGACCGGGCGCTGTCCCAAAAGGAGCAGATAATCCTCTTTCTCAACCGGCGCGGCACCTCGACGCACATCTTCTGCCGTGATTGTGGCTGGGTGGCGCAGTGCCCGCGCTGCGAGATACCGCTCACCCATCATCGCTCCCTGGGAAGTCTCTGCTGTCACCGCTGCAACTACCGCGAGCCGATGGTCAACCACTGCCCGCAATGCAGTTCGCAGTGGGTACGCGCCTTTGGGCTGGGCACCGAGGGCCTAGTAGAGCGCGTGGAGAAACGTTGGCCGGACGCTAATCTTATGCGCTGGGATCACGATGTGGCGCGCAATCACAAAGCCCACCGCTCCTTGATGGCGCGCTTTGCAGCCGGCAAAGCCGATGTCCTGGTGGGCACGCAGATGATCGCGCGCGGCCTAGATCTCCCGGCCGTGACCGTGGTAGGGGTTATCTCGGCCGACGTGGGATTGCACCTGCCAGATTTCCGCGCCGCCGAACGCACCTTCCAACTGTTAATGCAGGTCGCCGGGCGGGCGGGACGCGGCCTCTTAGGCGGCCAAGCGCTCATACAGACCTATCACCCGGACCACTACGCCATCC
>JAIOSN010000165.1 GCA_021107605.1 Anaerolineae bacterium
CTGATCCAGCAATGTCCTCATTGTTCACCGCCTGTATACTCGTGGTGCTATGGTAGCCGCCTCATGATGTAGTATTACCCCGGTACGCTAGCACTCCGTGGTCTGGAGTTGTAGACCTCGGAGGTCTGAAGCTATGCACCAGGGCTACCAACCTCGCACCACCAGCGTGATGATCGCCAAAACGAGGGTTAAGGCGACCCAGGTTAAATTGATCCGCAGCCGTCCGGTGTGGCGCTGTTGCAGCCAGCGGCTAAAACGCCATGTTCCTCGGACCATCAGGCGCAGCGCAGCGTCCAGCCTGTCCTGCTCCACGGTCTGGTGGAGAAAGCGCGCGGCCCCCACGACGGTCTGGGCCATCCAGGTTGTGCTGCGTTCCAAGACGTTGATCTCAACGGTCTGGTGGAGAAAGTGCGCGGCCCTCATGACACTTTGGGCCAGCCAGATTATGCTGCGCTCTAAGATGTTGATCTCGACCTTGTCCCGTACGGCCTGTGCTACCCGGCCCCAACCGTCAAAAAGCGCGCGGCGTGGTGCAGGCGTCGCCGGCGCGGGGATCATCGCCCAGAGCAGCAGTCGCAGCGGCGTTCCCCAGAGCAGCAGCCAGACGATCAGCGCGGTGTTCCCGCTCGCGGCGGCGATCAAGGCCAGACTTCCCAGGGCTGCGGTGATGTAGACCGGCGCCGTCCGGGCCTCGGGTCGCCAGAAGGGGCGGGCGAGGGCCAGCAACGCGCTGGCGCTGCTCAGCCAGAGGACGATATGCTGGGCCGCGCTCAGTTCCAGGAGCGGCGCGATCCGGTAGAGTAGGTAGAGGCCCAGGTTGGGCATCATGACGGCGTAGAGCCAGACGCCGGTCTGTGTGGGGAGCGCGCGGCCGGCGAGTAGCCAGTGGTCAAAGGGGCACGCTCCCACTTTCACCCAGACAGCCAATAGGAACGTCGCTACTACCCAGACCAGGCGGGAGCCACTTTCGCTGGCGCCGGCTTGCAAGGCCGCCTCGATCTGTAACGTGCCGCCGATATCGAGGAGCAGCAGGATACCCGCTAACATGCCCGCGTCGCCGATGCGGAAGAGCAGGTAGACAAATTGCGCATCGCGCCTGCTGGCGTGGTCTCGGTGTTGCAGCAGGGGCATGAGCGCCACAGAGAGCGCGACCAGTTCTAAGGCCACATAACGGCCCAGGAAGTGTCCGGCCAGGAAGGCGACATTGCCGCCCGCCAGCGCGATCAAGAGCAGTCCATCGGCCAGCGCTCCCCGTTCCTGGCGCGGTTCAGGCTTCAGCGCGCGGGCCACAAGGCCGACGAGGGCTGTCGCCAGCGCCGCCTGGAGTCCTACGCCGCCGACGTGCAGGCTTAGCGCCCCAGTGCCGGGCAGCCAGGTCACGGGGAGCTGCACCTCACGCTCGCCGTAGGCCAGCAGTCCCAACGCGCAGAGCGTCGCCAGGCCAAACGTCGCCACTGTTACCCGGCGCGCCAGCGGAGCCGCCGGGCGTCGCAGCAGGGCCAGCGTCACGCCCACGAGTAGCGGTAGGAGCAGGAGACCACCAAGCAAGAAGAACATATCATCCCCGTAGACGATTCAGGTCGTCCACATCCCCAGACGGATAGTGGCGGTAGATGTTCACTAACAAGGCCAACGCCACCGCAATCACCACCGACTCCACGATGAGGGCCGAGATGACCATGGATTGCGCGAAGTCCAGGTCGCCGTTGAGCCGTCCGGCGTGGATTAACCCCAGGGTCACGCCCTGGAGCATGATCTTGAGGCCGATGATCTGCTTGATTAGCTGACGTTGAGTCAACAGCCCAATCAGACCAATGAAGAAGAGCAACAGGCTCAGCGTGGTGTTGATGACGTTAAGCGAGGGGGACATGATTATCTCCGTTCAGGGAATCCGTGTTGTCCAACTCCTCTCGACTGGGCAGCAGTGCGGCAACGCCCAGAGCGCCCGCGAAGAGCAATCCGACCTGCGCCAGTAGATCAAGGGTACGACGTTCCCAGAACCAGGCGCGGAAGGCGGTTGCTTCCGGTGTATCTTTTTCATCCACGGGATCCAGGGAGTGGCCTACCAGCCAACCGGCGAGGAGTACAACAACCACAAGGCCCGCCCAGATCAGCCGTTCACTACGCATCGGGGTGTTCCTGGGGGGAGCGCGTTAGGGTGAGGCCGATGATGAGGAGCACGCTGATCAATCCGGCACCCACACTTAGCTCAAAGCCACCCGCATAGGGGGCATCGAGGATAAAAAAAAGCGTGGCGAGGAGCGCACTGCTCACACCCAATGCCACTACGGCGCGCGTCAAGGACTTAGAGAACATGGCGATAATGGCGCCTGCAATTATCATAACCGCCAACGAAACGTAAATTGCCACGGGCATCAACGACCTCCACGGTAGCTGTTAACCTATCTCTGCGTGCAATTACCTCTTCAACGCGCCTATCCTTATTGTGAACAGGCTACATGCGTACAAAATAGAGTTGTTCCTGAATAAACGAACCCAGAAATTGGACGCGGATTTGATTACACGGATATTTTTGTAAAAAATAAGGAAAAATCTGTGTCCAACGCGCCGGAGCAGCTTGGATTGCGAATAGACTTTTCTTCCCCACGCAAAACGCACTTTTGCGGCGGGCGAGAAGGTGTTGTCACGGTACTTGCGGAGCTCTGAAAATGAGCCGCCGTACTTACTTCCGCGCTGGTGTGGCCGGCGCCCAGTGATTCTTTCCTATCTCCTAACCTGGCCGAGCCAGAACCAAGAGGGGGCTTTACCGCAGAGAACGCAAAGAACGCCGAGAAAAACAATGAAGAAAATCTCTGCGATCTCTGTGTCCTCCGTGGTAAAATTCTTGTTTTTTGTACCAGGACTTGATTGTTAAGTGCCTATGAAAGCCCTCTTTGCTTCCCTTGCACGACGTTCTTGTCTTCACCATCTACGTTAAGGCAAAGCCTCAAAGTAATCACAATGCTTGGGACGAATTATGTGGAAGTCTCCATCCACAGTCAGAATACGCCGGATGTTCAACCGTTCTGCTATGGCGACAATAGCAGCGTCTACAAAATCGAGACGCATATCGGAATATTGGTCGAGAAGCTCATAGATACGTGGCACGTCAGCTTTTGTTATGACCTCAAACTGAAGGGGACTATGTTCTAACCGCTGAACAAAGAGCCGCATAGCTGCGTGTCCCAATCGTGCTTGTTCAAAATGAAATCAGTCACAATAGCATGCACGTTTTCCGAAACACTACTTGCCCCAGAATTGAACATTCCAGCAAGAGATAACAAGAAAGCCGCTCCACTTTGTTTTTTGACAATGTGCTGGCTGGCGATGTATTGTTCGAGGATTTCATTAATGAGAATTTCCACCTTCATCTGTCGTTTTGTAGCAATAGAGTCAATTCTCTGGGCAATAGTCTGATTGATACTGATGGGGAAAGAACTCTCTATCTGTCCGAGATTTCCTTTAGTGGTAACAACGAGTGATTTTGACATTTTTACCTCCGTTCAAAAATGGAGAACGATACTTGACATCCCCATAGTAGCACACACTCATTGAAGTGCCAAATCAAACAAGTGTTAGAAATATGCCTTGCTCTTCGCGTTTGGCCGCTAACGAGCCGCGCGATCATTGCGCAGCGGCGGTGGCTCGCCGCTAAGTTGCTGCACCTCCAACTCGGCGCCGATTTGCGGAGGTGTACCTATGGCGGTCAGCCGCGCGCCGTCGCCCCCCCCTAGAGGATGTCTTAGCCTTGTTCCCGGAACTGCGCGCTGACTGATTTCCTTGCCGGCACACGCCAGAGCAGCTTGAATTGTGAATAGACTTTTCTTCCCTACGCAAAACCAGCGTTTTGCGGCGGGCGAGAAGGTGTTGTCACGGTACTTGCGGAGCTCTGAAAATGAGCCACCGTACTTACTTCCGCGCTGGTGCGGCCTGCCCCTAGTACTTCTTTTCTATGGACACTGCAACTCATCGGTGGGCGGACCCCTCACCTATGCAACAATTCCCTATTCATCCTCAACAAAGATGGTTCTGGCAGCAGTGTTAATGGGAAGTGATTTCCAGCTTTCGTAGTGGTTCAATTCGATACAAGTTCTATCCATTAGCAGGGTGCTAGTAAACGAAACGACGCTGCAATCGCATCCCAAATCTTTTCCCTTTGTAAAAACATTTCTTTGCCATTACAGCTTGCGGTTATCGCGTATCCTTTCCCATCTAAGACTATCATGTATTTCTTAGACCATATTTTGTTTTTGACTTGATATCGTGACCATGTATGTGCTTTATTCCCAACAGTGATTCTGCCATACTCGCAATTAGTAAAATTCATATTTTGGGCATAAAGCCGGAAGAAACGCTCAGTAAAATTTGGTGTAGGCTCTGGGGTCATTGTCTCAACTACAATGTTAAGGATTTCATTAGGACTACATGTAAATGCTATATCTACATCTGGGGTCCAACCATGTGCGAGCCTGAAAAAAACTGATGCTAACATAGGCGCAGCCTCCTTGTAGATAGACCAATCTTCGGGAATGGCAATCTCAAAACCGTGTTTCTCGTCCTGATAGGTCTTCAACTTAGCTGTTTTTTCAACTGGTACGCTGAACTTAAAGTCGATTTTTGTCTTTCGACTAGCCTTTGACTCATCCGGCTTCTCTCCTGGTACACCGGTGTCAAAACCGGTCCTTTTTTTCCGATTAGCCTTTATCTCATCCTCCTGTGCTGGTATATCAGT
Source organism: Anaerolineae bacterium (assembly GCA_021107605.1). Taxonomy (GTDB): domain Bacteria; phylum Chloroflexota; class Anaerolineae; order B4-G1; family SLSP01; genus G713. Next base: position 4,733 of record JAIOSN010000165.1, read on the forward strand.
TTCAGAACTGATACCGAGTAGCTTGCTGTCCACCCTCTGTAAAACATCTTCCAAGTCCTCTTTCCAAGTATAACCAATCGAACGTAAGCGTGATGTGACTATAGGGGTATATGCTAAAGAATTAGCAATAATCGCATTGGCAAATGCATCCAACGCCTTTTCGAATCTAGGGTCTCCACGCTCACTGATACGATAGTATGTTACTCCGACACTTATGTGAGCCATTCCATTTGCGGGGTTTAGTGCGATTGCTTTTTCAAATTCATCCATGGCAGATGGATCTCTCATCTGCATTTTAACACTTCCCAGATTGTTGCATGCTCTTGATGCGCGGTTTTTGTAGCCAATCTGGTTAAAAGCATTGACTGCTTTCTCGTAAGCGACTGCTGCCTGCCTCCAGTCTGACAAATGCTCCGAATGGATACCCAACCAATAATATATTGCCCCTGCATCAGTTGAACTGCAATCCTGTGCCATCTCTGACAATACATCACGCGCATTTTTGTGAAGAGACGGGTCTGTCCTCGTAGCTTCATTGTATAAATTCATCGCCCTGAACTCATTGCCATCCTGATGATACCGCACTGATTCGTAAAACTGATCCAATGCCCGTTTTCTATCAGAAGGCAGATTTCGATCTCCAATAAGCGGGTGCTCGATTGCATATTCAGACCTAGCAGAGCAGCCATCAACCGCTCGAGGTTCTACTTTCTTCGCGAGATCGGAAAGGAGTGTATTCACCTGGACAACATTTCGTTGAGCCTTCTTGAAGCCCATTCTTCCCCCTGTGAGGGCAAAGAGAATCAAAATCGCCGTTGTCACCGTCCAGTTAATCCTAACATAGCCACTCATTAACGAAGTGCTGCTAAGGAACATCAACAGAGAGAAGATAAACGCTCCGAAAACCCCCGAAGAATTGAAAATGAAGGTTAGGAATAGATTCTCATAACGTACTCCAAGACGCTCCCTGACTACGTTTGCATTGTGATCAGGGTCATGAATTCTTGGGCCAGGCCATTTGACCACACCAGTGAATAACGCTGCGAGAAGCTTGAAAAAAGTGGGTATAATCTGCGAAGCTTTTCCACCAAAATGGACCGTGGATGCACCAAAAAAGATCAAAAGTAAAGTGTTATTCATAATTACAACCTTCCTGATGCATTGAGAAGAAAGTTCTTTTGGGAAACCGCCGCCCAACGTCTGTATTTTGGTTTCGCCGCCAGTCGTTCCCGATGCTTGTTGACCAAGTCGAGAGAAAAACCTGGCTTTCCAATTTTAACATCGCACGCTACAGTTTCGGGAAAGACGAGCTGTTTTTCCACTAGAATCGCTTGACGTTCATACGCGGAAGCCAATCCTACACTCTCTCGTCGTCGAATGAAAACAACATGCTTTTGATAGATCGTTTTAGGTGTCTTCAGTGCTCGAGTTGTTTCGTGTAAGTGAGGAGTAGGGGGAATAGTGATGACAAGAACTCGTTTTCCGTCAAGTGTAACCACTTTGATATCTATAGTCGGGAGTGGAGGGCTACAAGCCGCATTCACCTTTTGGAGAATTTTCTGGGCTGTGAGGGTCACATCACCAACATCATAGAGATCTCGACTGCCGCATTCGTTCAATTTGTCAGCAACTCCTATGATGAGATAACCTGGTTGCCGAGCCGTTCCGACATTGCCATTGGTCAGAGCCAGAATATCCTTGATTAACTCATCCCACTGCATATCTCGAACCTTGCGATCAGGATGGGTTACTCTATGGAGTTCTCTCTTGAGGTCCAGTTTCAAATCTTCTGGCTCTGACCGCTTAAGCAATTCTTGCAATCTTTTGATTTTCATAATTCTCTAACGGGAAATTTGATCAGAAACATAAAACTTGATCGCATTGAAAGAAACTCATTTCGTTCCGTAGCTGCCCAACGGGCCGCACGATAAGCCGCCCCCCCCAAAAAAAAGGTGCGCCCTCATTCCGATGGGGCTACGGCGCAGTGGGGCGAGCGCAGC
>JAIOSN010000184.1 GCA_021107605.1 Anaerolineae bacterium
GGGCAGTGGTGATTTGGCATATCGCTTGGATATCAGAACCGGCGATGAGATCGAGCAGTTGGCCGGTACTTTCAACCAGATGACGGTTCGGTTGGGCACCATGGTAAGAGAACTGGAGGCCCGTACCGCTGGCTTGGAGCAGCGCTCGGCTTACCTGACAGCCGCGGCCGCGGTGGGACGGGCGGCAGGCTCGATTTTAGAGTCAGAGATATTGATCCACCAGGTAGTGGATTTGATCAAAGAGCGCTTTAATTTATATTACGTGGGGTTGTTCCTGGTGGAGGAGGCCGGCGAAGACGTCGAGGGCGAGTGGGCGGTGTTGCAAGCTGGCACCGGCACGGCGGGGCAAGAGATGCTGGCCCGTGGTCACCGGCTCAAGGTCGGAGCAGGAATGATCGGTTGGTGCATTGCTAACCAGGAGGCGCGTATCGCCCTGGATGTTGGCGTAGACGCAGTGCGTTTCGACAACCCGCTGTTGCCCGAAACGCACTCCGAGGGCGCGCTGCCGTTGCGCTCGCGCGGACGGGTGTTGGGCGCGTTGACGGTGCAGAGTGCGGAGGAGGCAGCTTTTGACCAGGACACGGTTAGCGTATTGCAAGTCATGGCCGATCAGGTGGCGGTAGCGCTGGATAACGCCGAGCTGCTCGCTCACAGCCAGGCGGCATTGGAAGCGGAGCGCCGTGCCTATGGCGAGATCAGCCACGGGGCGTGGTCTGAGGTGCTGCGTGCCCGGTCAGGTTTGGGCTATCGCGCTGTTGAGCGTGGCGTAACTGCTCTCGGCGCCGAACGCGCCGTGAGCAAGTTGCCTGAACTGGTGCTTCCGATTCGCGTGCGGGGAAATGTGATCGGTACTGTGGTGGCCCACAAACCCGGCGAGAGTGGCGCTTGGACCGCGGAAGAAAGGGCGTTGGTAGAAACATTGATCACTAATCTGGATGTGGCTTTGGAAACCGCCCGGCTCTACGAGGATTCCCAACGGCGTGCTGCTCGTGAACGGTTGACAACGGAGATTACTGATAAGATGCGTCAGGCCGCCGGGATAGAGGATATCGTACAGACTGCGGTAGATGAGCTCTATCAAGCCCTGGGAACCGCGCGGGCTTTTGTGCGCTTGGGTAATTTACCCGCTTTCGATGACGAGACTGATGATGAGACTGATGATGAGACTGATGATGAGACTAAGAGAGTAGAGGGTTAAATTGAGCGGGGTTATGGCATGAAGGGAAACCATGAGATGAGCAATCAATTGTTCTTTCGCGCTCTGGTGGCACGCGCTACGGAGGCCATCGCGGTTATTGATATGGATGACCGGCTGCTTTATGTGAATTCCGCTTGCAGCGCGCTTTTGGGTTATGCGGGCGCGGAGCAGGAATTGCTCGGTTTGCCCTGGGCCGACTTTCAGCTGGCCGGAGAGAAGGATAACCCCACGGTCACTCTCTTCTCGCGAGCTGTGGCTGCTGGCTGGCAGGAAGAACTACGGCTGCGTCCACGGGATGGGCAGGAGTTCTGGGCGGCATTGACGGCTTATCCCTTACCAGAAGAGGATAAAGTCGCATTGATCATCCACGATATTACCGCGCGCCAGGAGATGGCGGAACAGTTACGCCTTTCGCAAGAGAAATTCACTAAGGTTTTCCACACGAGCCACGATGCTTACATTCTTAGCTCGCTAGTGGGTAGGCGGCGTTACCTGGAAGTCAATCAGGCTTTTCTGGAAAATACCGGTTACGAGCTTGCGGAAGTCATTGGACAATCCTCGCTGGAATTAGATATCTGGGCGAATCCTGCGGAACATGCCGAGTTTACGCGGATTCTGCAGGAAGAAGGGGCCGTACATAACTTTGAAGCTAGTTTTCACCGGAAATCTGGGGTGGAGGGAATCGCTTCCATGTCAGCGGAACGCATTGAAATAAGGGGTGAGGCTTGCTTACTCACTGTTTCGCGTGATATCACCGCACGTAAACGGAAAGAAGCCCAGCTGCGTAGATTGCAGAGGGCGATGGAGCAGACTGGCGAGGGAATGATCGTGGCCGATTTGGCAGGTTATTTACTCTTTGTCAACTCGGCTTGGGCTGAGATGCACGGCTACAAAGTGGAAGAGCTCCAGGGAAAGCCCTTCAGTATCTTTCATAACGCGCGGCAATTACGGGAAGAAGTCTCTCCTTTCAACGAGTTAGTGATGTCGGCGGGTATCAATCACGGTGAGGTGGGGCATGTACACAAAGATGGAACTACCTTCCCCGCTCAGACGACTATCACTTTACTGAAAGACGAGCACGGTCAACCCAACGGTCTTGTCATCACCGCCCGCGATATTACCGAACGCCAACAGGTGGAGCAGGAATTGCGAAGGAGTCGCCAAGAGCTGGAGAAATTGGTGGCCGCACGTACCTCCGAGTTGCAAGCACAGATCGTGGAATACGAGCGGGCGGAGCAGGAGTTGCAGCGATACCAAGAACAGCTGGAGGAGCTGGTGACCGCGCGTACCGCTGAATTACAGGCGGAGGTCGTTGAACGCACCCGCCTGGAGCGTCAGGCCAGGGAATTATTGGAGCGTCGCGTCCGTCAAGTGCAGCTGAGC
>JAIOSN010000228.1 GCA_021107605.1 Anaerolineae bacterium
CGTGTAATCTGTGGTGAAAAATTTACGTCGCGGGGCACTTACCACGCCCCGTCCCAGAGACCCCGTTTTTTATGGTAGAGTATAGGTAGATTGTGTACTTGAGTCACCAGATTTTAGTCAGAAGAGAAATGTTGATGAAGTATAGTAGCAGAGAGTAGGTGAGCTATGAGAGTGCCCCATCCCATCCCATATCAAGGAAGTAAGCGGAAAATTGCCAAGTATATCCTTGCGTATTTCCCCTCCGACATTGACGTGCTGATAGAACCTTTTACTGGTTCAGCGGCAATTACAATTGCTGCCGCATCCCTTGGAAAGGCCTCTCGCTTTCATATCAATGACTTAAACGCCCCGTTGATGTCATTGTGGCAAGAAATCATAAATAATCCTCAGAAAATAACTGAGAGTTACACTCAACTGTGGGAAAATCAACAGGGTAGAGCCAGAGAGTACTACAATTATGTCAGAGATGAATTTAATACCACCCATCGTCCCGACTATTTGCTCTATCTTCTAGCCAGGTGTGTCAAGGCATCGGTTCGATATAATTTACAAGGTGAGTTCAACCAAAGTCCGGATGACAGAAGATTAGGACGGCATCCAAAACGCATGGCTGCCGATATTTATGCGGTATTGAATTTACTTCAGGGGAGAGTCACCATAACCAGTAAAGATTACAAGGAAATTCTACACCTGGCAGGAAAGAGAGATCTAGTATACATGGACCCGCCGTATCAAGGAGTTAGTGAAAATAGCGATCCACGATACTACGGCGGAATAGACTTTGAAGAATTTATGCAATCTTTAGCAGAACTTACGAGCCGAGATATTTCGTTCATCCTCAGTTATGACGGGCACACGGGGAACAAAACTTATGGGAGAGAACTCCCAGCCGAACTGGAAATGCAACATATTGAAGTAAATGCCGGACGGTCAACACAAGCTACTTTGCTAGGCCGGAAAGCCATAACTTATGAGTCGCTTTACCTCTCAAAAGCACTTGTAGCCCGACTGGGATCAAGCATGCATGAAGTAGCAGAGGATTTATTCAAACACCCTCTGCAACAACTTAAATTATTCAGCGCGTAACTAGGAAAGAGACTATGCCATCACAGTTGCCAGACAATACGATCCAGAAATTTTTAGAATCAATCAAAAGCAAACGCGCTCGGATTATAATTCAGCATATTAGCGAACATGGATATATAACCACCGAAGAATTAGAAAAGACATATGGATATGCGCATCCTCCAAGGGCGGCGAGAGATGTTCGAGAATCTGGCATCCCACTTGAGACATTTCGCGTGAAATCATCTGAGGGTCGCTCAATAGCTGCGTACCGGTTTGGTGATTTGAGTAAAATACGCAAGGGAAGATTGCAAGGCAGAAAAACTTTTTCCCAAAAGTTGAAAATCGAGCTTTACGAACTAAGTAGAGGTAGATGTGCAATCTGTTCTGGATATTTTCAGTCCCGATATTTACAGATAGATCATCGAGTGCCTTACGAAATTGCGGGTGATGACAATGAGAAGGGGAATGTGGCCGCTTTTATGCTCCTTTGCGGCTCTTGTAATCGTGCCAAGTCATGGTCTTGTGAACATTGCGAGAACTGGCAGAAGAAAAAATTGCAGTCAGTATGTCTTACATGCTATTGGGCTAATCCGGATAATTACGCGCATATCGCTTTACGAGAAGTGCGGCGGGTGGATGTTATTTGGGACAAAGATGAGATTCAGGCTTATGAGCGATTGAAGAAGGAATCTCTAGCCAATGATTATCCTATGCCAGATTATGTCAAGAGAATAGTTCGAAAACATCTTGATGGAAATTACAATGAAGGCGAGGGGGGCTAGTACACGTAAGCGTAAATAACCCTACAATTGTTTGGTGCTCGTGGGGGCCGGCCGAAAATGCGCGGCGGGCTGTGGTCTGCCGCTAGCCTTTGCCGGTAGGCAAACTTACGCCCCAGTGTACTAGCCCTAATAGTTTCTGAAAAACCTGGTTCTTGCAGTAGAGTCAAAGTTGAGTTTTACGAACTAAGTGGAGGAAAATGTACAATCTGTTCTGGATATTTTCAGTCCCGATATTTACAGATAGGCGGTTTAAGGAGGGACAGTGTTATGCAAGTAACAGATACGATAATAGCGGCCATTGTTGGTTTCTTATCAGCGGTCATAACTAGCTTAATAGCATCTCGTGTTAGTTATCGCAAGCTCAAGACCGAATACTTGGCTCAACATCGCAAAGAGATTATTGACAAGCAAGTATCTGCTTGTGAATCTTTATGGATTGCACTTGAACCAGCTTCCCGAGTAGATGGAGAAACCCGTATCGTCGTGAATGTTCATGATAGTCCCCGAGTAATCTTGCCTGTTGCAATAGAGTTTAATAGAAAAATCACAGAGGTGTTCTTTTCACCATCAGGTCTTTATTTCTCACGACAACTGAGGAGAGCACTTTTCGGCTTGCGAGACTTCATCCAAGAAGAGTTCATTTCCAAGAATCTGGGGAAAGAGATCGAATTCGATATCTCGAAAACGAAATACAGGAAATTTCGGTCTAAGATGACTAAACTGATAATTACCATAAGAGAAGAAATCGGTGTTGAGGACTTGTGCTTAGCAAGAGAGGGGCCAGCCGAGGGAATTTGATTTAATCGTTACAAGTTCAGAAGAAGCCGCATAACAACCGCGTGAACCCGACTTGGCTAATCGGCACACTTTTCAAGTTTCTCACCCGCATTTTGGTTGTTGCTTGGCGAAGGTACTCACACCATAACCGCCAGACGGGTGAAGACAACCGTTAGGTTACTCAGTGTTCAACAATCATTACTTGCTCGTGACAAAATGAATCATCGCTTTCGTTGGGTAGTATGCGGGGTTATTCTGGCAATTCTTGTTTCCCTTGCCGTCTGGGGATGGATTCCATCCGCGTGCAGCTGCGTCCCATTTTGGAAACTGTCAGGTAGCTAGTAAATTACAATAAAGGCGCGGGGGCTAGTGCGCTGTCAAGCATCTTAGGAGCGGGGGCAGGAGTGTGTCCCAATCGTAGGCCGTGACGAAAGTTGAGGCGCGTTTTCCCCATTGCTCACGGATTACCGGATAGCGGGCCAACTCCAGACATGCTCTAGCGAAAGATTCCGGTTCATCCGCCAAAATCAGGGCCTCGCCAGCCGTGGGGAAGCCTTCTGCTCCCAGTGAGGTGGAGACAATGGCTTGCCCCATCGCGCTCGCCTCTAGAATTTTGAGCCGGGTGCCGCCGCCCACCAGCAACGGCACCACATAGACGGTGGCCGCGCGGATGTAGGGGCGGGTATCAGGGACGGACCCGGTAATCACGATGCCAGGCTCCTCGCGTAGCGGTTTCAGCCGGCGATGTGGATGTCGCCCCACAATATAGAAGTGTGCGGCGGGCAACACGGCCCGGATACGCGGCCAGACCTCGTGTGCAAACCAGAGCACCCCATCCACGTTGGGCCGGAAATCCATGGTCCCGGTAAAGACGAAAGCTGGTTGTTCCAGGGGGAGCGTTCCCTGGTAAGTTGCATATTCCGCCACGGTGATGCCGTTGGGAATGACCAGCGGTTGTTGGCCGGAGACCAATGTACGTAACGCGGCTGCATCGGAACCGGAAACCGCTATCACCAATTCGGCGCGGCGGCAAATTTCAGCCTCGTAGCGACGGAGACGCTGCCACTGCACACCGGAATATGCTGCTCCGAGCCAGCGGGCGGGATGTCGCAAATCGGTGAGGAACGCGCGCTGCTGGAGCAGATACTCACAGTTGTGATCATCAAACGCCACGCGCGGGGGAGCAGCTTGCGCCCAGACTGTGCTCAGATAGGGGGCCAGCTCTAACCCTTCTACCAACACCCAATCAAAGGAGAATTCAGCCAGCCAGGAGCGCAAAATAGCGCGGAAGCGCTCACTTCTCAAGCGCCCAGCCAGATCGGGTTGTGAGGAGGTCAGCAGCGCGCGGAGTCGCTCCGTCGAGGTGCGCGTGGGTTGGGGGACGATGGCCGCGCGCTCCACCAGCGCGGTAATCTCCGGTGGCGGCGCTAGCGGTTGATCCGGGGCCGCAAAGGAGAGCCAGGAGAGTTCGGCTTTCGCTGCTATCCCGCGCAGCAATCCCCAATTACGCAAGGCTGTCCCTTGCCGGGGCGGGTAGGGAATTTGAGGCGTGAGCATTAAGATACGAGACATAGTGTTAATCCGGTAGTCTAGTAGTCAATTAGTCAGGTAGTCGGTTAGTCAGTTGGTCAATAGCCAGCGATTAGCCGTTAGCCATTCGCTGCTTGTGTTGCTGCGTCGCTAAAACGCTGAGACGCTTACTCGCTTTTTCGCTTTCTCGTTTACTCGCTTACTCGCTTACTCGCCTTCTCGCCTTTTCGCTTTTTCGCTCATTTCAAGCGCAGACGAGCGGCTACCGCTCCTACCGCCAGAGAGATGTGTGCCGCCGGCCATAAGACACCCAGGATTCCCCAGAGCGCTCCATTGTTCAGAGAGACCAGCGCCACCACCAGGGAGAGCACTAGTTGCGGTAAACCGCCCAATGCCAAGCCACCGGCCACAATCCACCAGAGATGATGGTCATAACGCCGCCCAACCAGACGCCAGACCGTTTCGGCGGTCAACGTGCCGGCTAGCGGGGAGAGAAAGAGGGTA
>JAIOSN010000243.1 GCA_021107605.1 Anaerolineae bacterium
TGCCTGTGGCCTTGCTTTTCATTCCTTTAGGTGTTGTACATCTAAAGCGCGTATGGTATAGTCGCAGTTAGTTACCCGATATTTCTAATTTTGGACGCAGATTTTTTAGGGTTCCATTGGAAAGTATTTTTTATCAGTGTCCAGCCGCGTTCGTTTGTGTCCCATTAAGGAGAGAATTTATGTTGAAAAGTCATACCTGTGGAGAATTACGAGCAACTCATGTCGGAGAGGAGGTTACGCTGGCCGGCTGGGTGAATTTGCGTCGTGATCATGGCGGCGTGATCTTCATCGTGTTGCGGGATCGGGATGGGTTGACCCAGGTGGTGGTCAACTCAGATGTGGCCGCTGCTGCCCATGCCGTCGCCGCGCAGGTGCGCAGTGAGTATGTCTTGCAGGTGCGCGGGACGGTGCAGGCGCGGCCGGCCGATCAAGTGAACGCGGATTGGAAGACGGGCGAAATTGAGGTGGAGGCCAGTGAGATCAAGGTGCTTAATACCTCGAAGACGCCGCCCTTCTACATCTACAAGGATGATGCCAATCTGGATGAGAGTTTGCGTTTGCGCTACCGTTACCTTGATCTGCGCCGCGCAAACATGCAGCGTAACATGGTTTTGCGTCACCGGGTGGTTAGTTTCATCCGCCGCTTTATGGATGAGGCCGGTTTCATAGAGATCGAGACGCCATTTCTCTTCAAATCCACGCCGGAGGGCGCGCGCGACTATCTGGTGCCCAGCCGCGTGCAGCCGGGGAAATTCTACGCGTTGCCGCAATCCCCGCAGCAGCTCAAACAGCTGTTGATGGTCGCCGGTTATGAGAAATACTACCAGATCGCGCGTTGTTTCCGCGATGAGGATTTGCGCGGCGACCGCCAGCCGGAATTTACCCAGCTGGACTTGGAAATCTCATTTGTCGAACGTGATGATATCCTGTATCTGATGGAAGAGCTCTTCACTCAGCTGGTGCAGCAAGTTACGCCGGAGAAACGGCTGCTCTCACCTTTCCCGCGTTTCTCCTACGCCGAGGCGCTGGCTAAGTATGGCACAGATAAACCCGACCTCCGTTTTGGGATGCAGTTGGTGGATTTGACTGAGAAACTGCGCGCCAGCAGCTTTCGTGTCTTTAGCCGCGTGGTGGAATCTGGTGGTCAGATCAAAGCCATCGTCGCGCCGGGCTGCGCGGATTATTCCCGCCGCCAGACCGATGAGTTGATTGAAATCGCTAAGACGTTCGGCGCTAAGGGACTGGTGACGTTCGCCTACCTCCCGGAGCGGGTGAAGGGCGCGGCGGTTAAATTCTTTTCCGCAGAAGAGTTGGCGCTGATCGCCGCGCAGACCGGAGCCGCAGAGGGCGACCTGGTCTGCATTGTGGCGGATGAACCGGCGGTAGTGGCGGCCGCGCTCTCGGCTCTGCGGCTCACCTTCCGCGACCGCTTGGAGTTGGTCGATCCCGAATTGCTGGCTTTCGCTTGGGTACTGGATTTCCCGATGTACGAGTGGAACGAGGAAGAGGAGCGCTGGGATGCCGCTCATCACCCCTTCACCATGCCCCGGCCCAATACCTACGCGGAGATGTTGGCAGACCCCACCGCCGTACTCTCTGATGCTTACGACCTGGTCTGCAACGGCTACGAGCTGGCCTCTGGCAGCATCCGCGTCCATGACCCTCAAGTCCAGACGGATATCTTTAGTCTCTTGGGCTACCCAGAAGAGGAGACGCAAGCGCGCTTCGGTCACATGATGGAGGCCTTCTCCTACGGCGCGCCGCCCCACGGCGGCATAGCGCCCGGCATTGACCGTCTGGTGATGCTCTTGGCCGGCGTGGATAACATCCGTGAGGTGATCGCCTTCCCCAAGACCAGTCAGGCGGCCGATCTGATGGCGGATTCCCCCTCAACGGTCTCTGATCAGCAGTTGGCGGAGTTACACTTGCGCATCGTGGAAGAGGAGTAGAGAGGGCTACCAAAGACACAAGTACGGTTTCTCTGAAAAAGATAGCTCACCACGGAGACACTGAGGACACTGAGAAAAGATAAGGGGGGGAAACTATTTAACTTTGACTTCTCTGAAATGAGTTATCTCCCCGCAAAGACGCTAAGGCGCTAAGCAAAAGAATAGCTCACTACGGAGACACCGAGGACATTGAGAAAAGATAAGTGGGGGGGGAACTATTTAGCTTTGATTCCTCTGAAATGAGTTATCTCCCCGCAAAGATGCTAAGGCGCTAAGCAAAAGAATAGCTCACCACAGAGGGCACTGAGGAAAATGAGGCTTTATCGTTTATGCTTGACCGCATGCTAGCTGTTAAGTTTAAAATCTCTGTGCTCTCCGTGTCTCCGTGGTGAACCCCCCTGTTTTTCTCAAATACCGGAGGTTTAGTTGAATTACGATTTTGACGCCATTATCCCGCGTCGCGCTACCGAGAGCATAAAATGGACTCTGTCTGACGTCGACGAGTTGCCTATGTGGGTGGCCGACATGGACTTCCGCTCTCCGGAGCCGGTGATTGCGGCCTTGCGCGCGCGGGTGGAGCACGGGATTTTCGGCTATGGCAGCACTCCGCCCGCTTTACGCGCGGTTATCGTGGAGCGGCTCCGCCGGCTCTACGCCTGGCAGGTGGAACCGGAAGCTGTCGTTATGCTGCCCGGCGTGGTGCCCGGTTTCAACGCGGCGGTGCAAGCAATGTTGGCGCCGGGGGACGGGTTGCTCGTGCAAACCCCCGTTTATCCGCCTATCCTGCACGCGGCGGGAAACGCGGAGTTCCGTTCCCAGTACATGCCCTTGACGCGGCAGCCGGACGGTCGCTATACGGTGGATTTGGAGCTCTTCAAGGAGACCATCACGGCCCGCACGCGGATGTTCTTGCTCTGCAACCCGCATAACCCGGTGGGGCGGGTCTTCACCGAGGAGGAGTTGGAGCAGCTGGCGGAAATTTGTCTGCGCCACGAGCTCTTTATCTGCTCTGATGAAATCCACGGCGACTTGATCTTCAGCGAGGCGCGACATTATCCCATTGCGGCTTTGTCGCCAGAGATTGCCGCGCGAACCATCACGCTGATGGCCCCGAGCAAGACGTTCAACATCGCGGGACTGGGTTGCTCATTTGCGGTTATCTCCAATCCAGAGCTGCGAAAAGCGTTCAAAGCGGGGCGGCGCGGTTTAATGGGGCATCCCAATATCCTGGGAGTGATGGCGGCGTTGGCCGCGTACCAGGAGGGGCAGCCGTGGTTGACCGCGTTGCTCCGTTACTTGGAGTCCAACCGCGATTACACGTATGACTTTGTGCAGCAACAGCTGCCCGGTATCCAGATGGCGCGACCGGAGGGGACCTACCTGGCCTGGTTGGATTGCCGCGAGAGTGGTATCCCCGGCAACCCCTACGAATTCTTCCGCGCCGAGGCTCGCGTTATGCTCAATGACGGCGCGATTTTCGGCCCCGATGGCGGTGGCTTTGTGCGGCTCAACTTCGGCACGCCGCGCGAGCTCCTGGTGGAGGGATTAGAGCGCATGCAGGCCGCGCTGGCAACACTCTGAGGCAAGAAGAAAACAGGCTAGTATTTTATCGACTGTGTTTTAAGTAGCAGCAGCTTGCCCCGGCAGCGGATTAGCGTATCAGCGTTTTAGCCTCTTGTCGTGCAATTAGCGCGGAATTACGTTGGGGCTATGACTTTTGACTAACGACTTTCGACTATTGATTTTTGACTATCGACTACCAGACTAACAACTTTCAACTTGTAACTTGTAACATTTAACCTACTCTCGGAGGAATTTATGGATCCATTGAACTACACCGCGCAACACCGCGAGCGTTTTCTCGCTGAATTAAAGGACTTCCTGCGCATCCCCAGCGTGAGCACGCAAGTGCAGCACCGGCCGGATATGCAACGCGCGGCCGAATGGCTACGCGATCATTTACTAGCTGCCGGCGTGCCGCTGACGGTGATTATGGAGACGCCCGGCCATCCCATCGTCTATGCGGAGTGGACGGTAGATCCAGACGCGCCGACGGTGCTTATCTACGGACATTATGACGTGCAACCTCCTGACCCTCTGGAATTATGGCGGACGGATCCCTTCGAGCCGGTCGAGATAGGCGATGACCTCTTCGCGCGCGGAGCATCCGATGACAAAGGACAGCTTTACGTGCATGTCAAGGTGTTGGAGGCATTCCACGAGACGGTGGGTGCGCCGCCGGTCAACATCAAATGTCTCTTTGAGGGGGAAGAGGAGTGCGGCAGTCCCAGCTTGGCGCCGTTTATCGAGAGCCAGATGGAATTACTGGCCGCTGATGTGGTTGTAATCTCTGACTCTCACATTCTGGGCAAGCAGACGCCGGCCATTATCTATGCGCTGCGCGGTCTCTCCTACGTAGAAGTGGAATTGACCGGGCCGCAGCATGACCTGCATTCCGGCATCTACGGCGGCGCGGTTCACAATCCTATCCACGTGCTCAGCGAGTTGATCGCGGGCCTGCATGATGAAAACGGGCGCGTCGCCATCCCCGGTTTCTACGATAACGTGCGCGAGCTCTCTGCTGAGGAGCGTGTTGAGCTAGCCAAGATACCCTTTGACCGCGAGACGTGGTTGGCCGAGGCCGCCGTCACGTCCGATTGGGGCGAGGCGGAATACAGTATCATCGAGCGCACCTCGGCGCGGCCCACCTTAGACGTCAATGGCATTTGGGGCGGATATACTGAGCCGGGCGCCAAGACCGTGTTGCCCAGCAAAGCGCACGCCAAAATCTCCATGCGCCTGGTTCCTGACCAGAGCCACGAGTGCATCACGCGGTTGATCGCCGAGCATCTACAGAACATTGCTCCACCCACCGTCAAGGTAAAGGTGCAAAATCTGCACGGCGGTGCGGGGGCCATCATCCGCCGCGATAGCCCGGAGATGCGGGCGGCCTTTGACGCTTACGCCGCCAGTTTTGGACGCGAGCCGGTCTTTATCCGTGAGGGCGGTTCGATCCCGGTGGTGGCGGTCTTCCAAGAGGTGTTGGGGATAGAGACCATCATGTTGGGTTTCGGGTTGCCCGATGATAACCTCCACGCGCCTAATGAGAAATTCCATCTCCCCAATTTTTACCGGGGGATAGAGACGGTGATTAGGTTCTTGCAGAGCGTGGGGGAGCGAGAAAGCGAGTAGGCGAGTAGGCGAATGAGCGAGAAAGCGAAGAAGCAAAAAGGTGAGTGAACGATAAAGCGAAGAAAGGTATCATCTCAATATTTCGGGGCAGTTTTCACCACAGAGACACGGAGGGCACAGAGTTTTTTTTATTTTTTCTCAGTGTGCTCGGTGTCTCCGGGGTGAGCATAACAGAACCGCCATGGTTCCCCCTACTTATTGAGAAGATACGAAGAAAGGGGCGTCCTCAA
>JAIOSN010000006.1 GCA_021107605.1 Anaerolineae bacterium
ATCCGGGTTGCTCCAGATGAACACTCACTCAAACCTGTGCAGCTGGGGGATTCTAGTGCTTTGCGCGTGGGGCAATTCGTCGTGGCGATTGGCAACCCCTTTGGATTGGAACAGACGGTGACTTTTGGAGTCATCAGCAGCTTGGGGCGAATCATTGACAGCCCCGAGGGAGGACGCTTTATCGGGGAAGCTATTCAGACCGATGCGGCGATCAATCCTGGTAACTCCGGTGGCCCGCTCTTGGACTTACAGGGTCAGGTGATCGGTGTGAACGCGCAGATAATCAGTCCCAGCCGGGCCAATGCCGGCATCGGATTCGCTATCCCGGTGAACACGGTGCAACGGGTGGTCCCGGAGCTCATTGCTACCGGACAGTACGGCCATCCCTGGCTGGGGGTCTCCTTCCTTGACCTGGGGCGTTGGTCGGATCTATTGCAACAGGCGAATCTCGATGTGCCTGACGAGGGATTGCTGATCTTAGAAGTACTCCGCGATTCCCCGGCTGCGGAGGCCGGGTTACGCGGTGGAACGGAGAGCGCGGTAGTTGGCAATGCGCGGCTGCAAGTGGGAGGGGACGTCATCGTAGCTATCAGCGGAGAATCCTTCTCCAACTGGAGCGAGTTCAATATCTATCTGGAAATCGAAACGCGCGTGGGAGAGACGATTGAGGTCACCGTGTTGCGTGATGGTGAACAGATTACAGTTCCCCTAACCCTGGGAGAGCGTCCAGAAGATTAGCATTGAGGTTGCTACTCAGGCGGGATAGACCTCCGCGGTCTGGATACAGGTTTTGCTGGTCAAAGTACCTCCCCAGACCGAGATTGCGCCACCCCGCGGCGGATGGGTAGACCTCGGAGGTCTGAAATAGGCCAGCCTGAGTAGTAACGCATTGAGCAAATAAAGCCTGAGAGTTGCGATTAACGGCAACTCTCAGGCTTTATCTTTGAGGTTTTGTTGGTATTCGCGCAAGCTTACGGAAGACCAGCACCCCCGGGGCAGGATTAGAGTACGCTAGATCTGCCTCAACCTAGCTAAGTCTCAGCGTCCCCTTGCGGTTGGTGTGCCTGTGGCGAAGATCACACCGCTGATGACGAACGAGCTATTTGGGAGCTGGACAGCTCGGTTCTGCAACGTCTGGGGGGATGGCGAAAACTTCCCTCTTGACGGGCTTCGCCTCCAAAATGAGTTGTGCCTCTTTTTTCCATTCCATGGGCACCAACACCTCAACCCGCCCGATTTTACGGACTGTGACGGGGATGGCGCGGCTGGCGGCCTCGTAGCTTAACACGGCAGGGATACCACCACTTTCTAGCACGCCTTGTATCACCATGGCTCGGAGTATACCTTCGGCTACATAGACAGTTGTTAGTCCGACAGGGCCTTCTTTTTGGGTGTCCATCATCTATCTCCTTAAAGTAAAGTGTAATAATCACGCTAGGGTAAGATTTATCTTGCCTGATCCTAGTTTGCTTCATTTGCTAAATTTGTCAACCATCTTTTCCCTGGTATAATCATTTTTGCATATTTTAGTTTAGCAAATAACGAAAACATTTGGAGAAGAGAGTGAATAGCGATCAGTATTGGGACAGTTTCTCTATCCTGCCGGTGGACGCGGAGTATCTGACCAACTTTCTGTTGGAAGAAGAAGAGCCGCGGGATCTGGAAACGTTAGCTTGGGCATTGATTCAACATCGCAACCAGCAGTTGATAGAATTGGCGGAGGAGTCGCTCTCGCGCGGGCGGATTTATCGACCTGCAGAATCTTACCAGGTAGGGGAAGAGGTTATTTTCCCGCATTTAGGAAATTTGTTGGGTGAAGTAGTTGGCGTTCGGGAAGGCCGGAATCCAGAGTATGAACCTTTCTCGGTGATTAAGGTGCGTACAGATGCAGGCGAACGCGAGTTTGCGACTGCTCTGCCAGTGGAGCACCCACTAGATGAAGCGACCTATCTGCCAGCAGAGAATACCAATCCAGAAGAGGTTTTAGCTAATTACGGCCCACGAATAGAGGCTGCGCTTGTTGAGCAGCTGCGCCACGATACGAATTTTACCATGGTGGGAGACGAATGGTTTGTGCGAGAGCTTATCATGAATATCCCGCCGCTGCAACTGAACATTGCGGAAGCCATGTTAGATATGGCTGCTGGCGGCCCGTTACCCACCCAGGATTTCATGGATGAGATGGAATTCCCCGCAGAGGTTCCGGCAGCATTGCAGGCTTTTTCGCTAGAATATGCCATGTTGCGGGACCGGCGTTTTGACGAGGTAGGGCCGGCCGGGCAGGCACTCTGGTATCTGCGGGCGATGGAACCCCAAGAAGTGTTGGAAATACCGCATTTGCTGCGCTATATACCTACTTCCTACAATCGTGCCTTAGTAGATGTAGAAGCGCTTAATTCGGCTTTGCAAATCCAGGATGAATGGGCTGAGTATCCTATGGAGGATGAGGCAGAGCGCGTAGAGGAACCGATTACGGTGGCTTTGCTCTATCCGCATTGGCGTAGCGGCACGTTACCCTTGACCCCCGATTTATCGCAGCTCTTTCCTACCGCGCGGCTTACCGACCATATCCGCTTTACATTTGTGGATGGCAAGACGGGGAATAAATTCCCTGGCTGGGTGGTCCGTAGCGGACGTTATGTTTACGGATTGAAGGATTGCTATACAGAATCGCACTTGATTCCGGGAGCTTACGTGGATTTGCAACGTGGTGAAGAACCGGGTACGATTGTGGTGCAGGCTCGTCTATTGCGCACCAAGCGTGGTGAATGGTTACGCACTATTACCGTTGACGAGGACACCTTCTCGCTTGAGGTTACTCGATATCCTGTCTTCTGTGAATTTAGTGAGATGGTTGCTTTGGGCATATCCGATCCGGAGGCTGTGGATGCACTAAGAAAGCACTCGCAACAGCGTTCTCTGGAATCTTTGATAGATCAGATATTCCGTGAATTGGTGGTCTTGAGTATGCAGCGGGCAGTCCATGTGGCCACGCTCTACAGTGTCTTGAACCTACTCCGTCGCGTTCCTCCCGCCCCCGTCCAGGCGATTCTGATAGCCGGACAACAGTATGTCTCGTTAAGAAATAATTATTGGTCATATCAGGAGATGGAGGATTAATGACGGCGCTGGTACCTGATCTTAAATTGATGCACTTCATTAAGCCCACTGTGGATACGCCTTTCCATATTGATTATTCCTGGTGGGGTAAACATGATTTGGATATCAATATCGAGCTTTTGGCGCATCTTTGCCCCACGCACCGCGAAGTTTATCGGCAGCAGAAGGTAGGAGCAGAGATTGATTGGATTGATTGGGTCACAGGTGAAGTTCAAAGGGTGGCAGGACTCCAGTATATCATCACTACACATTGTAGTAAGGAGCCTGACTATATTACTCATGCGGCAACTCTGGTAGAAGCTATTTTCCGGATTTTTCTAATTAACAGTAATACTCCCTTGACTCCTGAACAATTGGCAGACAAGATAGAACAGCCAGCGTTACAGATCTTGAAAGTCCTGGCGGGACGCACGGTGCATAAAGGTCTGCGACCAACGCGATAGTTGCGTGGTGGTACTTACCCCCGTAGCGCAATTGGATAGCGCATCGGACTTCTAATCCGGTTGTTGTGGGTTCAAATCCCACCGGGGGTACCTTGATAAAATATAAGCGGAGGAGAGCTGAAAATGACTTCAGCTCTCCTCTTTTGTATCATCTCAATATTCCGGGACGATTTTTACCCCTGAGACACAGAGAACACAGAGTTTTCTTATTTTTTCTCAGTGTCCTCCGTGTCTCAGGGGTGCGGATGACAGAGGACGAAATGTTTCCCTCTACTCATTGAGAAGATACAAAAAAGCCCCCTGAAAATTTCAGGGGGCTTCAAAGATCACCACCGCAAGATTACTCTGCTATGGCTACTTCCATTTCCTCTGCTACCACTTCAATTTGCTCTAGGATGGGTTCCTCTGCAATTGGCTCCTGTACCTCTGCAATCAGCTCCTGCACCTCTGTAACTGACTCTTGTTCCACTGCAACCGATTCTTGCGCCACGGCGACAGTCTCTTGCTCCTCCGTAACCTCGGTGTTCTCCTGCACGGTTTCAACGGGGATCACGCGCTTGCGGCTCAAGCCAATGCGCTGACGCTCACGATCTACGCTCAACACGTAAACCTCAACCTCATCACCCACGCTCAACACTTTGCTGGGATGCTCTACATAATCCCAATCCAACTCTGAGATATGGATCAACCCATCCACGCCACCCAAATCAACAAAGGCGCCAAAATCAACTACGTTGCGCACTGTCCCAGTGCGGATATCGCCTTCAGCCAGCTCATCCAAGAGCAATTCGCGTTTCTGCCGGCTCGCCACACGCTCAGAGAGGATCAGACGGCGACGGTGCTGATTGACCTCAATCACCGTCATCGAAAGAGCATCTCCCACCAGCTCTTGCTTTACCTCATCAAAACGATCCCGCTTCAACCCGGAGGGCACCGATGTCAGGTGCGAATTGGGCACAAAACCACGTAAGCGCCCGAACTCCACCAATATCCCCCCTCGATTGACGTCAATCACCTCGGCCTCAAAGACACCTTCGCTCTCCAACAGATTTGCGGCCTGCAACCAATCTTGCTGCTCCAAACCTTTGTTGAGCGAAACTTGAACACCACCATGTTGACGTGACTCACGCATCACCAACACCGGGACTTTGTCGCCGACAGATAACCCCGCCAGGTAATCCTTGTCCACGTAGTCCAAATCTTTTGGGGAAATGATGCCATCGCGCTTGCCATCCAAATCCACTAACATATCATTTTCTCCAATGGAAAGAATGACTGCTTCGCAGACCTCGCCATTTCTCGGGCGCATGTGCTGAAAAGCATCTTCGAGCAATGCGGCAAACTGTGATTCCATTTCTTTCTTGCTATCCTCTTGTTGCTTATCCATCATCTGTTATCTAACCTTCCTTGGTTAACCTAAACCTAATTTTTCCAACAGCCAATGATTAACAAAGTATCATACCATCGTCACGGTAAGTTACCGTAACCCTGTTGCTGCTGCTTATAATAACACAGGTACAAAATTTTGCAGCGGAGCGTCCCTGCCAAATCAGTGATCTAGCGACATCATCGAAATTTCTTTTGTCGCCACCCATAACTACGCTATAATAAAGCAAATCGTTACTATCCAACCACTCTGCAAAATTCAAGAGCGGACGCAGATTCGCGCAGATTTTCGCAGATAAAATAGAAAATCAACGTGCAGCTGTGTCCTGAAGAAGCTATTCCCACCCACTACCTGGGGATGGCTAAGTAGTAACAGCAAATCTTGGCCAATCGCCCTTAAGCAAAACCTGAATCTCGTTGCATTAACTACCCTAACCCCCTTCCTGAAACAGTATTGAAAAGTAGAGAAGTATCATGCAAATAGTACACCTCTATATCACTGCCCTGAGAATTGCTTCGCTGATTTCCTTGTTGATCGCCCTTTATAGTTGGCGGCAACGGGATAATACACCTGCCGCGCGTCCCTTTACGCTTTTGATGTTAGCTACCTCCCTTTGGGCGGGCGGGTACTCCATGGAATTGGGCCTTAATACTATCCCGGCGATACTCAAGTGGGGCCATATTTCCTACGTAGGCGTGGTCTACACGCCACTATTGTGGCTTATCTTCGCCTTGCAATACGCTGATTGGAAAGAACTGTTAACTCGGCGTAATCTGCTCCTGGCGACTACTCTCTCCACCATAAACCTGCTCCTAAAATGGACCAATGAATGGCACCACGGGTATTACACCAGCTATCAAATTGAAATTGAAGGAAGCATCCACCGTTTACAATTTACCCGAGGCGCCATTTCCTGGGTCTGCATCATCTATTCCTACTTGCTACTGCTGCTAGGAACCCTGGTCTTGGCTTGGCTCTTCATTCATTCACCCCGTCCCTACCGCAATCAGATCAGTATCATTCTAGTGGGAGCCATGGTTCCCTGGTTGGCCAATATCGTACACCTCTACGAAGTGGACGTTCTCTCCCAATTAGACGCTACCCCCATGGCCTTCTCCATCACCGGGATGCTGATCGCCTGGGGCTTATTTCGGTTGCGTTTATTTGATATCGTGCCTATCGCGCGGGACAAAGTGATGGAGAATATACGCGATGAGGTCATCATATTGGATATTCACTCGCGCATCATAGATTTAAACCCGCAGGCCAAAGAACTCTTCCCCAAAGAAGCTTACACCATCATCGGGACACCGATCTCACAAGTACTCTCCGGGCAGTTGGATCTGCCCGCTTTGTACCAAGCAGAGCAGGAAACATACACTCCTATCACCATAAAAGGCGCTAGCTTTCAATGCGATTACGACTTATACCTCTCCCCATTGAGGGATCAACAAAAACAACTATCTGGGTGGCTCTTAGTCTTGCATGATGTCACCGAACGCAACCGTGCCGAGCAAGTCCTCCGTCAACAGACCCTCGTCTTAGAGAGACAAAACGCTGAATTGGACGCTTTTGCGCACACTGTAGCTCACGACCTGAAGAATCCACTCACGGTGATGATGGGCTTCAGTTTATGGCTGGAGAAGAACATAACGCGCATTCCGCCAGAAAGGGCAGTAAAGAATTTAAGTCGCATTTCAGATGCGGGCAAGAAAATGGTCAATATCATTGACGAATTACTATTACTGTCCAATGTCCGCAGTAAAGATGACATCAACACGGCCCCGTTAGCTATGGCAGAAATCGTAGCCGCAGCCGAACAACGTCTTTCAAACATGATAACAGAATACCAGGGCACAATCACCTTCCCAGAAAGTTGGCCCACAGCCATCGGTTATGCTCCCTGGATAGAAGAAGTATGGGTGAATTACATCAGTAATGCGCTTAAATACGGGGGAACTCCTCCGCAAGTCACTTTGGGAACAACCATAGTTGATTCTGCTGATGGAGAAGTATCACGTTGTCGATTTTGGATCGGAGATAATGGAGCCGGACTTACCAGCGAACAACAGGGACAATTGTTTGCCGAATTCACACGCCTGGAGCAGACTCGTGCTGCCGGGCATGGGCTGGGACTTTCGATAGTCAAACGCATCATCGAGAAGTTGGATGGTCAAGTAGGAGTTAGCAGCGAAGTAGGAGTGGGCAGCGAGTTCTGGTTTGCCTTGCCCTCTGATTAAACCATTCTGCTGAAAAAATCACCCCTGAGACACGGAGAGCACCGAGATTTGAAATTTTGGTTGCTAGTTACCTACACTTTCAATTTTTGGACGCAGATTTTTTACCCTAATCTTTTCTCAGTATCCTCGGTGTCTTCGTGGTGAACTATTTTTTCAAGGGAGCTAAATTATGCACCCAGCACCAGCCGCCGTCAATGATACCCCCTTTATTGTCGATGCGCACCTGGATCTAGCGTATAACGCGCTAGAGCTGCACCGCGATATACGCCGCCCGCTCGCTGAAATTCGCGCCGAGGAACGCCGCACGGCTCCCCCACATCCCGGCGGCATCTGCCTCGTGAGTGTACCGGAGTTGCTCAAAGGGAACATCACCCTAGTAGGCGGCAGCATCTTCGTAGGGCCGGCCAGCAAGTGGTCGCCAACCGGGTATCGTGATCGCGAGGAAGCACACACGCAAGCGGTCAAACAGCTCGATTATTACCGCCGCTTAAGCGATGAAGATCAGCACGTCCGCCTGGTGCAAACCAACCAGGATTTGAAAGCGGTTTTGGCAGCCAGCGAAACCGCTACCCCGCTGGTCGGCATCTTTATGATCATGGAAGGAGCCGCGCCCATCCGCGAACCAAGCGAGGTCAGCTGGTGGGTGGAACGCGGGCTGCGCGGCGTGGGCTTGACCTGGGCCGCGGGGACGCGCTACGCAGGCGGCAACGGCAACCCCGGTCCACTGACGGACGCGGGGCGCGCGCTATTGCGCGCCATGTCCGAGCATAACCTGCTCTTGGATCTCAGTCACCTCTGGGAAGACGCTGCCCAGAGCGCCCTGGACTGTTACCCCGGCCCCATCGGCGCCTCCCACGCCAACCCCAGGGCCTAC
>JAIOSN010000058.1 GCA_021107605.1 Anaerolineae bacterium
GATCAGTGGGCCGAATTAGATCGTCAAAACCTGGTCTTCAAAGTCAAAGCTAATCTGTGGGGACGGACGAGAGATGGGAACCAGAAGAGCCTTGCCGATCTCCTGAAGCGTCCGGAGCGCGTTGAGCTGGAGCGCGCGCTGTTGGAGCGCATCGCCAAAGAATGTCTCCAGGCAGAGCGTTCCAAAGGAGAGGCCGCCGGCGCTATGATCACAGCCGGCATGATGGTAGAAGACCAGCGCGATCCCGAAGCAGCTATCAAGTACGTCGCCCAGCGCACGCGCGCTATCGCCGGGCTGGAAGGAGCGCAGCAGCTCTCCAAAGGAATGCAGTGGTCGCGTTTCAGCACGCGCTCCCTAGTTTACAAGGAAGCACAATCCGAATACCTGGGCAAACTCCGCAGCACGCACACCGATATCCATACCGGGCCGGTAAATGAGCAGCAACAAAAGCTTACCCAGGGCACGCAAACGCTTGAAAAGGCGGAAAAGACTCTCAAAAGTGAGGAAGAGGCCTTCAAAGTTCTGCGCGCCAAGTACAACCAGCGCTTCAAAACCATCGTTATGACCATCACCTCGGCGACACTTGGCGCGTTAGGACTGGTCTTCACCGGTGGACTCTCTGCCGGGCCATTGATGGCCGGTCTCTGGACTGCGCTGGCATCCGTGATCAGCAAAGGCGTCAGCACACTGGTCGAATATACCAACGAGGGTAACGTCGTTGTGACGGATACCTTCCGCGATCTCTTCGTGAATGCCATGATCGGCTTTATCGGTGGCATGATGGGCAACGTGGGGCTGGCGGTCCGCAGTATGGGCGCCAAATCCTTGTATGGCGACTCGGCGAAATTGGGTGCTAAATTGTTCGGCAAGCCGGGTGTATCCATCCTGGGGAGGTGGGCGCAGCAGGTGAGCACCACTATCGTCGGCGCGCCGATTCATGTGGCAAATCGCCTCTTACAGAGTAGCAGTATCGCCGATGCGTGGCAGCAAAGCCGCGAAAAATTCGCACAGAAGTTCAGGGGACTCCCTCTGGAAGTCCTACAGTCCTACTCCAGAGGATTCCTCACCATGGCGGTGGTGGAAGGCAGCGGTGCCCTGGGATTGGGCGATCTCCTCCCGAAAAGCAACCATCCCAAATTGGAAAAACTGGGCACCGGTAAGGAAGGGATGCAATCCAAGGAAACCTTTGAGAAGAGTGGCGCGATTCGCCCCTTCGAATTTGATAGTTGGGATGGTTTCATGGAGAGTATCGTCAAGGGAAGTCAGGTCAACACTACCGACTACGGCAAGAGCTTCATCGTTTACAAGAAAGGCGTACCGAAGGGCTGGGAGGTGGATACTAGCGTCCTGACAACCGATCAAGGACCGCAATCCCTGGTGAACGCCTACAAATCCATGGGCTTCACGATCGTCATGGGCCGCCTCCAAGAAGGCGTGAGCAAAATCCTCTCCGTCTTGGGGCCTAACAAGCAGCCGGCATTGACGGGCCGCAAGGGGGGCGGGACACAACACGATGGCTATGAGGCCTTTGGAGAGCTGGGCACGGAGAAGTTACAGCAACTTAACAAGCTCAGTCCAGAAGATCGCGCCAAACTAACGAAACTCTCGACAGAGAAAATTCTTTCTCTGTCTCATGTGGGCAAACTGGTCGCGCTGGCGCAAGCTAATGCTTTGGGACAAGCAGAATTTGTCAAACTGAACGAACTCAGTCTGCGACATCTGCAATTTCTTTCCGTCTTCAACCTCATAAAACTTGCCACCCATTTCCAAACCGCTCAACTAGCAGCGTTCAAGGAACAAGGATTGAGCTCCCCCAATTTAGGGCGATTCTTACAGCTCCCCACTGCGACGCTCAATAAGTACGCCCAACTCGACGCGGTAAAACTCGCTCGGCTGGTCAAGCGACTGACGAAAGTAAACCTTGCAGCTTTGGCGGATCTTGGTACACCTCGGCTTGAAGCGCTGGCCCAGCTCAATAACCCTTGTCTCAGAGCCATTCGGAGGCTTAACCGGAACCAGTTGCAAACGCTCGCGAGACTACCACTCGACCAAATTACGCAGCTCACCGCAGAGAATATCATAGAGCGGCTTAATCAACAGGATTAAAACGGAAAGAGCAAACTTGACTCTACTGAGAAACCAAGATTTTCACCGTAAAGGCACGAAGGCGCAAAGATTTGAAAATTAACCTTTAGAAAATTGACTTTTTGACCGGTATTGCTAAATATTTTCGTTACTACTCAGCCACCCTGCAAAATTCAAGAACGGACGCAGATTTTCGCAGATAAAAGCAAAAAATCGGCGTTTATCAGCGTTCATCTGCGTCCTAGAGGATGGCTGAGTAGTGACGCATTCAATTATAGTATCAATACAAGGAGAGCTACCATGTCTGTTCACAAAATAGCCTTGATCACCGATAGCACCTGCGATATACCAGCAGTCTTGCAGGAGCAATATAACATTGAAATCGTGCCTCTCTCCATCATCTGGGGAGAGGAAGTTTTCCGCGAGCGCGTGGACATTACCGCGCAGGCTTTCTACGAGCGGCTGGTACAAGACCCCACCTATCCCACCACCACACAACCCACGCCTGCTGATTTTGCCAACGTCTATCGCCGCGCTGCGGAGGCGGGAGCGGAGGAGGTGCTGGTCATCGTTATCAGCAGCGCGATGAGCGGCACGTTGACCTCGGCGCAGCAAGCTGCCTCGTTGGTAACTATTCCAGTTCATTTTGTGGATTCCAAATCGAATTCGATGAGCTTGGGGTGGCAGGTGCTGGCGGCGGCGCGCGCACGCGAAGCGGGGGGGGATGTGCCGGCGATGATCGCGGCCGCAGAGATGGCGCGGAAGAGTATGGTTTACATCATTAGCCTGGACACGTTAGATTACCTCCATAAAGGCGGGCGGATCGGCAGCGCAGCTAGATTCATCGGCAGTTTGCTCAATCTCAAACCGCAGATCTACGTCAATCACGAGACCGGCTCAGTAGAGGGGGGACGACAATCCCGCACACGCAAACGCGCGCTCAAGGAACTCTGGCGTGATTTTTTCGCCGAACTGGATACCGACAAACCGCTGCACATCGCCGTGCTGCACAATGCCGCTCCCGCTGAGGCCGAGAAGTTGGCCGCGCGTGTGCGAGAGGAATACCATCCCCAGGAATTGCTGATCAGCATTGTCTCCCCGGTGCTAGGCGTCCACACCGGGCCGCGCGCCCTGGCTCTCTGTGGTTACGCAGAGAGTGAGTGAGCGAGTAAGCGAGAAAGCGAGAAGGCGAGAAAGCGAGAAGGCGAGTGAGCGAGAAAGCGAGAAAGCGAATTATCTCACCACAGAGCCACAGAGGACACGGTAAACAAGTAGACAGTAGACGGTAGACAGTAGACGGGACACCGGGAATGAGGCGCGGAATGGGACGAACTTTCAGCACCAAAGTGATAAGTGCCTAAATGCTAAGATTAACACCTCCGTGCCTCCGTGGTGAAATCTTTGGTATTTTTTCAGTAAACTCAATGCTGACTCCTCTGAAAAAAGATAGCTTACCGCAAAGACGCTAAGCAAAGAATTAAGTTCTAAAATCTTTGCGCCTTTGTGCCTTAGCGGCGAAATGCTTGTCTTAAGACTGCTTTATCATTTTTAATCTGCGAGCGTAACCCGTGTTTATCTGCATTCGCTTTATTAGTTGCAAAGCAAAAGGAATTTAAGATGCACTATCATATTTGGACTAGCGGCTGTCAAATGAACGTGGCCGATTCACAGCGTGTCGCCGCCGGCTTGGAACGGCTAGGCTATCTACCCACAAAACGCGCCAAAGATGCCGACGTGATTCTCCTCAATACTTGCGTGGTGCGCCAGCAACCGGAGGATAAAGCCGTCGGGCGCATCAATCAGCTCAAGCGCGTTAAAGCGCGCCATCCAGAGCGCGTGTTGGCCGTGATGGGTTGCTTTGTGGGCGTCAAGTCCCCCGTCTCTTTGCAAAAACGTTTCCCCTGGGTCGATCTCTTCCTCCCGCCCTCGGATCCCACGGATTTGTGGGCCTACCTGGCGGAACACGCGGAGTTGGCTGAAGCGCAAACGTTGATCGCCGACGCCGAGGCGCGCCGGCTGGCGCTGGGTCGCACTGATACCATTCTCCCGCCATCCGAGGCGGGCCAAACACCGACCGCCTACCTGCCCATCGTCCTGGGCTGCTCTCATGCCTGCACCTACTGCGTCATCCCCTACCGCCGGGGCGTGGAGCGCAGCCGTCCCGTCGCCGTGATTGTGGCCGAGGCCGAGCAGTTGGTCGCGCAGGGCGTCAAGGAGCTCACCTTGTTGGGGCAGATCGTGGACCGGTACGGCTACGACTTGCCGGAGTTCGCCGGGGCGGAGGAGACGCCGTTGGTGACGCTCCTGTACCGCTTGCATGAGATTGAAGGGCTACAACGGCTCCGCTTTCTCACCAGTCACCCCCACTGGATGAAGGACGACCTGCTGCGCGCGGTCGCCGCTCTGCCCAAAGTCTGCGAACATATTGAAGTCCCCATCCAAGCCGGCGATGATGAGATTTTGACCCAAATGCGGCGCGGCTACACCGTCGCCGATTACCGGCGCCTGGTGGCCCGCATCCGCGAGCTGATCCCTAACGTCTCCATTGCCACCGACATCATCGTGGGGTTCCCCGGCGAAACCGAGGAGCAATTCCAGCACACCTACGAGCTGCTGGAAGAGTTACGTCTGGACAAAGCTCACATTGCTCGCTACTCGGCGCGCCCGCTCACCGTCGCCACGCGCACGCTGGAAGACGCGCTCTCTCACGAGGAGAAGGAGCGCCGCCGCCGGGTCCTGGATGACCTCCAAAGTCGTATCCTCGCCGCCAAGAATGCGCGCTATCTGGGCGAGACGGTGGAAATCTTAGTCGCGGGCTACCAAGAGCGCAAGAACCGCTGGTATGGACGTACGCGCACCGACCGTCTGGTCTTCTTTGAATCCGCGGGCGATTGGTTGGGGCAGCTGGCGCAAATTAAGATCACCTGGGCCGGGCCGTGGTCACTGGTGGGGGAAAAGAGTTAAAAGTTGCAGGTTGCGGGTTGCAGGTTGAAAGTTAAAAGTTGTGTAATCTGTGGATAAAAAAGGGGAGACGTGAACAAATTAGCCAAACTAAACGAGTACGCTATCCACCAGTGGATTGATGACCGTTCTTTCCAACGGGGAGAGAACTACTATCGCCACGGGTACATCCTTAATCCCCGGATACAAGGCCAGCTGTTGAAAGCCGAATGTCTTGGCTCCCAGGCGCGATCTTACCGCGTGGAAGTTACGCTGGATGATAAGCGCATTGTCACTAGCCATTGCTCCTGTCCCGTAGGCAGCGGACATTGCAAACACGTGGCTGCTTTGCTCCTCACCTGGGTGCATAACCCTAGATCCTTCACCACCAAGGAAACATTGGAAGAGATGTTGCAACGGTTGGATCGGGATATGTTAATCACCTTGATCTACCAGCTATTGGAACGCGCGCCAGAGTTGGAAGGTCTGTTAGAATTACGTGTTTTAAGTAATGCCGAGACCACCCCCGCTATCGCCCCCGAAACCATCCGCCGGCAAGTCGCGCAGGCGTTCTACAGTGGCGGCGATGAGTGGGATGCCGGCTATACGATTGCCCTGAATTTAGACCCCATTCTAAAGATCGGCGACGAACGTCTGGCTAAAGATGATCTGCGCAATGCCCTCACCATCTATGCTACCGTAGCGCGCGCCATCCTGGATGATTACGAAACCATCCACGATGAGAATGGGGATGTCGCCATGGTGGTCAATGAGTGCGCGACGGGACTGGGACAATGCCTCGCCGTCGCCACCGATCAGGTACGGCGTGAAGAAATTTTGGCGGAGCTATTCTACATTTATAGCTGGGACTTGCGTTATGGAGGCATAGGCATAGGGGATGGAATCCCTGGCATCCTGGATCAGGCTAGCCCGGCAGAACGCAAATTAGTCACCAGCTGGGCCGAATCTGCGTTAGATACGAGCAGCTCTTGGTCACAACAAAGTCTTGGACGTTTTATACTACAGCTGATACCCGAGCAATTGGACGATCAGGAATTTCTGTGCCTCTGCCGGGAGAGCGCTCTCTTCGCGGAGCTGGTGGGCCGGCTACTCTCATTAGGTCGCGTGGAAGAAGCCGTCGCCGCTACCAAAGAGGCCAGCGACTATGAACTCTTGCAGCTGGTCGATATCTTCGTGTCCCATAAACATGACGAGCTAGCTAGGCAACTCGTCCAGACACGTATTCCAGAGAGCCAGGATAGACGCCTGACTCACTGGCTCCAAAAATACGCGCAATCGCATCACGACCCGGAAACTGCTCTCGCATTGGCCAAAGAACTCTTTTGGGAACGCCCTGACCTGACACAATATCAGGAATTACAAAACATTGCTAAGTCGTTGGATAACTGGCCCGCGTTACACGAAACAATACTGACGCGGCTCTTTCAAGAAGGGAAGACGAACCTACTCATTCAAATCCACCTGGAGGAGGGAGATGTTGGCTCCGCCCTGCTAACTTTGAACTCCCGCGCAGCCTCACGTCAAGCAGAGCGTTACTACGTTTACGGCCCCTCCATGCGGCTCCAAGTCGCCCGTGCCGCCGAACCTGACTATCCACGCGAGGCGATTAATCTGTATCTGCAAGCCGTGACCAGCTTGGTCGCGCAGCGGGGCAGAGGCAATTACGCCACCGCCGCCACCTATCTGCAGCGCGTGCGCGGAATCTATCGCCGGTTGAACGAGGAAGAGCGCTGGCAAACACTCATCGCTACGCTACGGGAGGAATACCGCCGGCTCCCCGCTTGCCGAGACGAATTTAACAAAGCGGGGTTGTAACTGGGTCAGTTAATTACTGGGTAGATTTAAGGAAGTTGCGGTGTTAGAATAGAGACACACAAGTTTGGAAATCTGTAGTACACAGAGGAGAAGTAATGCGTAATCAAATCCCCGTCGCTGTCCATCTCTTCTTTTTGCATAACGAGCAGGTGTTATTGTTGCGTCGTTTCAACACAGGTTATGAAGATGGTAATTATAGTGTCGTTGCTGGTCACGTTGATGCAGGTGAAAGTGTGACTCAAGCAGCCATCCGTGAGGCGCGTGAAGAAGTCGGTGTGAGCCTGAAGCCACAAGCTATTGAGGTCGTACACGTTATGCACCGCAAGTCCGACGATGAGCGCATTGACTTTTTCCTGACGGTCAAGGGTTGGGTTGGCGAAATTTCCAATAGAGAGCCGTGCAAGTGTGATGACCTCTCCTGGTATCCGCTGGCATCTTTGCCAAACAATATCATCCCATATGTAAAACGTGGATTGGAAAATTATCAGAACGGCATTCTCTATGGCGAGTTTGGTTGGTGACCATATACAATTGGAGTAAATACAAGAGAACTTGGAGCGCCTATGAGTGATTATATAAAGTGGATCAGAGGTAAAGTTGGTCACGACCAGATTTTTCTCAACTTCTCTGGGGCTTGCATTACAAACGACAAGGGGGAAATCCTTCTCCAAAAAAGAGCGGCTTCTAGGGATGAGTGGGGTTTCCCTGGTGGGGCTTTAGAAATAGGCGAGTCTGCCGAAGAAGCGGTGATCAGGGAAGTCCAAGAAGAGACAGGTTTGAGCGTTGAGGTTGATACACTGATAGGGGTATACACCAAGTATTTCGACGTGTATTCCAATGGCGA
Source organism: Anaerolineae bacterium (assembly GCA_021107605.1). Lineage (GTDB taxonomy): Bacteria > Chloroflexota > Anaerolineae > B4-G1 > SLSP01 > G713. Next base: position 7,706 of record JAIOSN010000058.1, read on the forward strand.
CAAAGCACAAACTATACTTTTCTTTTTTCAATGCTCTGTCACCGGCGGCAGTCTGAATGTGGATCAAGAAGAGACTTTCGATCTATCATTCTTCGATCCCCACAATGCCCCCGAACTATTCAATCAACAACATCGAGATATATTGTCTGATTACATAAGCCAGAGGCGCGGGGTCTTCCGCTAATCATTACTATCTGCAGCGCGTGCGCGGAATCTATCATCGGTTGAACGAGGAAGAACGCTGGCAAACGCTCATCGCTACGTTATGGGCCAATATCATTAAGTTAAGCCACTGACCAGACCTCAGAGGTCTTATGCGACCC
>JAIOSN010000074.1 GCA_021107605.1 Anaerolineae bacterium
GCCGCCGCCATTGGGACCGATCAAGCCGACAAAATCTCGTTCGTAAACGGTGAGATTGATATCTTCCAGCACCGCCTCATTTTCGTACCCCGCCCAGAGATGCTCAACTTCAATTACCGGGCGGGGAATGGCGTTAGCTTGCGTTCCCATCATCATTAACTCCCTTGAAAAAAGTCATTTCACCGCAAAGACGCCAAGGCCGCTAAGAAAAACTTTAGCTCACCACAGAGACATCGAGAAAAAATTAAGCTTCAAACCTTTGCGCTCTTTGCGCCTTAGTGGTGAAATTCTTGGTTTCAGGAACCTCACAATTTGCTCTCCCACGAGAAATAGCGTCCCCCCTGTCTACTGCCTACCGTCTACCGTCTACTGCTCTCCTCCAACGCCTCCGCTGCTTGCCGCATATTCGCCGGCCAGTCGAGCGCCAGCGGGCTGATGAGTTGCACTTCCCCGCCAATCTCCCGCGCGATCATCTCCGCAGCTCTGGTGCTGAACTCCGGCTGCGCGAAGATCACCCGAATCCCCGCCGCTTTGGCTGTGGAGATGATCGCGGTCAGCTCCTGCGCACTCGGCTCTTGCCCACCGCTCTCAATCGGGAGTTGCTGCAATCCAAACTCGTCGGCAAAATAGCCCCAGGAAGGATGGAAGACCATGAATTTCTCCCCGGTGGATGCCTGCAACGTCTCTCGGATTTCCGCTTGCAAAACCTCGATATCGGCCAAGAAAGCTGTCAGATTAGCCTGATACTCCGCCTCATGTTCTGGATCAAGTTGAACCAGGGCGCGGCAGATATTTCGCGCCTGCACTTTGACCAGGGCCGGCGAGAGCCAGATATGCGGATCCAGATTCTCGCCGGACGTCTCCGCCTTGTCCCGGGAGATAGGGCGGCGTTCGATGCCCTCGGCGGTATCCACCAGCAAGAGCTCCTCGTTAGCCGTAGCGATCTTCTCCAGCCAGACATGCTCAAAAGGCACGCCGATGCTAAAATAAAGGTCGGATGAGCTTAGAGCGACTAATTGCGCCGGCTCTGGCTCATAAGTTGCCGGGGATTCGCCGGGTTGCACCATCACCGTGACCGCTACGTGCTCCCCACCGATGCGTTCCACAAAGTAACGTTGTGGCAGGATACTGACCGTCGCCGAGACCGCGCTGCTCTCGTGGGGGGAAGCACTCCCTCCTCCGCAACCGGAGAGGATCAGGAGAAATAAGAGCACCCAGCTAATTAAATTTTTCCGATACATAGTTGACCTCCCTGAAAGAAAACAGCTCTCCACAAAGACGCTAAGGCGCTAAGAAAAAAATTTTGCTCACCATGGAGTCACAGAGAGCACTGAGAAAAATTTAAGTTTCAAATCTCTGCGCTCTCCGCGCCTCTGCGGTGAAATTTTTGGTTTTCTAACCGCCAAGCCGCTGACCCGCTAAATACTACTGGCAATGTGGGCAAACTCCTACCAATTGCAACAGATGCGCCTCCACCTGATAGCCCGTGCATTCTTCCACCCGTGCGATGAGCGCAACCAAATCATCCTGCCCAGGGAATTCCACCGCGCGGCCACACCCTTCGCAAACAAGCACGTGGCGATGCCCGGCCGCGGTCAACAGGTAACCGTGGCATTTATCGTCCTGATGGACGCGCCGCACCAAAGAGAGTTCCTCGAAGAGCTCGAGAGTACGGTAGACCGTGACCAGGCTCAAAGTCGCGTGTAATTTGATTCCCAGGGCAAAAATCTCTTGGGGAACAAGAGAACGCTCGGCCTGCGCCAACACCGTCATCACTGCCCGGCGCGGCTCGGTGATACGGCATCCTGCTTGCGATAACGTCTCTTCCCACGTTGGCATATTTTGCGTCTCCCTTATTGCAACTTATTTGCAATAATTATACGATGGGAAACCATTTTGTCAATGTCCTCGCGCAGAAGAGATTGATATTTGAGGCTACTGAAAAAAACAAAATTTCCGCCACCAAGGCGCGAAGAATCATTGAATCTTGGTGACTTGGCGGGAGCTATCTTTTCAGTGAAGTCAAACTTAACCTTCAGAGAATTAATAAGCGTTCAGACCTCCGAGGTTTAGATGGCAATTTGACCCGGAAAGCGCGCTGTATAGCAGCAGAACCTCCCCAAAAGGGACCGTCTCGTAAACCTCGGAGGTCTTTGGGGGGAGCCTTACCCCTAACCGCTTACAATATTTTCACCCAAAACTTATTTTTTCTTAGCGGCCTTTGCGTCTTTGCGGTGAAATGCCTTTTCCAGTGGCGCCGCCATTTGCCATTCGCCATTCCATAGGTAAAATCTTCTCTAGTGTGAACAGTCCCACCGCAGTTAACAAGACAAGGAGGCCAAATATGCCGTTGACGAAGATCGTATGTACACTAGGCCCGGCCACGGATTCTCCAGAGATAATCCGCGCGTTGATCCGCGCCGGCATGACGGTAGCGCGTCTCAACTTTTCTCACGGCACGCACGCGAGCAAACGGCGGATGGTGGCGTTGGTACGCCGGGTAGCCGCCGCGGAGGGCCGTTACGTAGCGTTAATGGGCGATCTGCAAGGCCCCAAAATCCGCGTGGGCACTCTGCCTGCGGGGGGCGTGGAGCTGCGAGCGGGAGAGATCGTCACCTTGACCGCTGGGAAAGTGAAGTCGCCAGAAAAGGAGATTCCTTTCCCACATCCGGAGATCATCCCTGATTTGCAGCTCGCCGACCGGATACTACTGGATGACGGCTCATTGGAATTGGAGATCATCGCTATCGCGCCGCCGGAGATACGCTGCCGCGTCCAGGTGGGCGGCGTGCTCACCTCGCGCAAAGGCGTCAATCTCCCCGATGCGGATTTGCAGATCCCGACGCTGACGAAGAAGGATCTACAAGATGCGGAGCTCGCTCTAGAGTTGCAGCTGGATTACCTGGCGCTCTCGTTTGTGCGGCGGGCCAGCGACGTGGAGCAATTACGCGCTTTCTTGATGAAGCTGGCCCAGGCAGAGAAACAAATCCGGCGTCCGGGCGAGAATCCGCATCACTGGCCCGCGCTGGTAGCCAAGATTGAGAAACCGGAAGCCTTAC
>JAIOSN010000086.1 GCA_021107605.1 Anaerolineae bacterium
CAGGTGAGGAGCCGGCAGTATCACCGTCCCTCACAGAGCCGGATTTGGCGGCGGATGCAGAGCTCCCCGCTTGGCTCGCGGATGCGGTGCCGGCTGTGGAACCGGAGCTAGCGCTCACGCCACCGGAGCTAGCGCTCACGCCACCGGAACCTGGCGTCGAAGAAGAGACTGAAGCCGGGGAATTGCCGGCTTGGCTGGCTGAGATGCAAGTAGAAGGGGGGGAGGAGCCGGCAGTATCATCGTCCCTCACAGAGCCGGATTTGGCGGCGGATGCCGCGCTCCCCGGTTGGATCGTGGACGCAGCGCCGGTTGCGGAACCGGCGCGAGATCAAGCTGATAGCTTTGTGGACTTTGAGTCGCCTTCAGAAGACGCTGACGGGCTGGAAGAAGCTGATGTGCCGGAATGGTTGTCTGGATTGGCCGGATTGGATTCTGAGGAAAGCGATGCCGGAGTGACACCGTTGGGGGTTGAAGAGGAGCCACCAGAGCGTGAAGAAGCCGTTTTCAGTACGCCAGAACCGAAAAACGTTGAATTTCTTCCTCAACCTGAAGAGCACAAACCCGTAGCGGAGTCACCAGTGGCAGAAGCAGAGGCAGCTGAGCAAGCAGAGATTCCTGCGTGGCTACAAGAATTGGGGCCGATTCCGACCCCGGTTCCGGAGAGTATCACAGAACCGGCGGGAAGTGCGGAGAATCTAGAACCGGTTGATATGCCGACTTGGCTGCGCGATCTTAAACCTCCGGGGACTGGGCCTTTGCCTTCAAAGAGAGCCAAGTCGCTTGAGGAGTGGGCCGCCAGCGATGCGGTCACGAGTGAGTTGGATCAAGCTGAAATTCCGACTTGGGTGCAGGATTTACGTCCCAGTGGCGATGTGCGTGAGACCAGTTCCCTGACGTTTAGGGCGGAGCCGCCGGTCGAGATGGAGGATGAAGGGCTTTTGGCCGGTCTGCGGGATGTATTGCCTGCGCTCTCCCTGGTTGATGTCCCCGATGGTTTTCAAATTCGCTCCCTCGCGGCAGTGCCTTCCAGTGTAGTTAGGGATGGGCATCTCTGGCAAGCGCTGTTAGAGCGTCCCCCTGACGAAGAGCAGGCCGTGATTCAATCGTCATCAAAACCGGGTTGGGGTAGGGCCGTGATTCGTGTGGGCGTTTTGGTCCTGTTGGTACTGGTGGTCCTGGCCGCGATTCTGGATTCCCTGCCACCTACATTCACTCAATTGATAGCCCAGCCTCCACCGCCAGAGGTAGAACGGTTGCAAGCCACCGTAGCGAATTTGCAGCCGGGGGATACTGTGATTCTGGCTCTGGAATATGGGCCGGCAGAAGCGGCCGAGATGACTCATCTGACCGAGGCGTTGTTATCTCAGCTGGTGGAACGTGAAGTGCGCGTGGTTGCGGTTAGTACTCTCCCTACCGGTGAACCATTGATTCAGATAGAATTGGATTGGGCAAGAACGCAAATCATGGAAGATGAGGTACGTGAACTGGTCAATGCTGGTTACTTACCTGGTGGTTCCGCGGCCGTGGCTCAATTTTTAACTGATTTGGAGTCACCGGATTTACTTCTGATATTGAGTGCCCGACCAGCTCGCTTGCGTTGGTGGTTGGAGCAAAATGCTCTTCTGGCTACGGACAGAACGCCGGTTGGTGTAGGCTCAAGCGCAGCTCTGGGGCCATTAGCACAGGCTTACTTTGATTTGCCAATGGTGCAGGGTGGGATGGTAGGCTTAGCGGGTGCTGCGGCCTATTGGCAAATGCGGGGCCTTCCCGCGAAAGATATTATCTTGCGGATGAATGCATTGGTGCTAACTCAATGGCTAACTGCGGGGGTGTTGGTGGTGGGAGCAGGTTACTACTTGATTGCAGATCGGAAGGGGAGGGCAGCAGAATGACCCTAGAGGCGATCGGTTTGTTGGTGGGTGTGATCGTCACCCTGATAATTTTCACCTATCTATGGGGCGATAATCCGTTCTATCGGTGGGTGCTGGCCTTAGTGGTGGGCAGCGGGGTCGGATACGCGCTGGCGATCACGTTGAACTTTCTCTGCCAGTGGGTAGTGAAGAGTGCCAATGGGGAACTGCCGCCAGTGGTCGCAATCCCCCCATTGGTATTGGGATTCCTACTGCTTTTCAAAGGCTTTCCCAAGCTCGCCAGTTGGGGTGGAATCCCGATGGGGTTTATACTGGGAATTGGCGCCGCCGTGGCTATCTCTGGGGCTGTGTGGGGTACTATCCTTCCTCAGTTGTTGGCTACTACTGCCCCGTTTGCCGTTGCACAAGATGGCGGTGCGTTCATCGAGGGGCTTTTTATCTTGATAGGCACGATACTCTCATTGCTGACTTTCTCTCCGCGTGCTTTTGGCACGCACCCCCGCTCCCAGTTGGCGGTGCGCTTGGTGCGCCGTCTAGGGCGGGCCTTTGTGACTATCGCGTTGGCCGTGGCTTTTGTGGGCGCGTTGACTTCAGCGTTGACGCTCTTCATTGAGCGCTGGTGGATGATCACGGATGAGGTGCTCAAACTAATTGTCCCGTCCCTTGGAGGCTGATTTATGCAGATTGAGCAGGCTCTTGAATCCATTTTAATTGCCGATTGCGGTACAGTCGCCACTAAAATGCTCTTGTTGGAGCGCGTGGAGACGCGCTATCGTTTTATTGCCCAGACGGAGGTGCTGACTACTATCAATCCTCCCTGGGAGGACGTGAGCGTAGGCGTGATGCACGCAATTGAGGAAGTGGAGGCGATCACCAGTCGTACCTTGTTGTCCGGTGGGCATCTCACCATCCCGCGCGATGGGCTTTCGGGGGTAGATGCTTTTGTGGTGATACTTAGCGGTGTGGAGCCACTCCATCTGGTGCTGGCGGGGTTGGTTAAGGAGATGAGTTTGGAGAGCGCTCGGCGTGCCGCCACCGGAACTTACACCGTGGTTGATGATGTGATTTCACGGGAAGGCAGTCTTCATTCACCGGAGGGGGCGTGGGCGCGGGCTATCCGCGATTTTGCTCCAGACGCAGTTCTTTTGGTGGGTGGGGTTGATGGTGGAGCTAGCCGTCCGGTAATGGAATTAGCGGACGCGATTGCGCTAGGTACTTCTTTGCTCGCCAGCGAGGAGCGGCCTTTATTGCTCTATGCCGGCAATGCTAAATTGCGTTCTCGGATCACAAAATTACTGGGTGGTCTGACTGAGGTGGAGGTGGTTGACAACGTGCGTCCCTCCGTGGATAAAGAGCATCTTGCCCCGGCACGCGATCTGATAGAGCAAATTTTCTTAGAAAAGCGTTTGCAGAAAGTCCCGGGGGTAGAGATGCTCTCCAGGTGGAGCAATTTCCCCTTGCTCTCGACGGCTACAGCATTTGGACGTGTGGTGGAATATCTCTGGCATCGGGAAGATAATACTAATCGCGGTGTGTTGGGAATAGATTTGGGGGCTGCCAGCACTACCGTGATGGCTTGTTTTGATGGCCGTCTCTATCCGTCTGTACATGGGGGCCGTGGAATTGCCTATGGGCCGCTTGCTTGGGTCAAGAAATATGGGCTAGGCCGGTTGCAACGTTGGTTACCGGAAGAAATTAGTGAGGAGCAGTTACTGGCTTTTTTGCATAATCGTGAGTTGCACCCGGGTACAGTGCCCCAAGAACTCTCGGAACTCTGGATAGAGATGGCTGTGGTGCGGGAGATGTTACGGGCGGCTCTGCGGATCGCCCGTCCAGTTTGGGATGTCGGCGCTGATATATCACTCTATAGAGACATGATGCCCTATCTGGACCCGATTCTGATTTCCGGGGGGGGGATTGTGCATCTACCGAGTCCTGGACAAGCGCTCCTAGCGGTTCTGGATGGGTTAGAGCCGGTAGGTATCACTACTATGCTCTTGGATGTGAACCGTGTGGCGCCAGCGTTGGGAGCAGTGGCTGGAATTAAACCGCTGGCCGCGGCATCGGCATTATCGCTTGATACCTTGGTCCCATTGGGGACGGTGATTTCTCCTATTGGGCGCGCTTCTGATGGCGATACGATTCTTAGTATGAAGATTCAGTATGATGATGGCAGTGAGTTGGATGTGGAAGCTCATTATGGCGAACTGGAAGTTTGGCCGTTGCTGCCAGGGCAACAGGCCACTGTGGAACTTCAACCCCACCGCCGTTTTGACGTGGGCTTGGGTCGCCGAGGCAAGGGGGGAACGATCCAGGTACTGGGCGGGTTGATGGGTTTGGTGGTGGATGCACGTGGCCGGCCCTTGCGTTTACCGGCGAATGGTGAAAAGCGGCGTAAGCTTTTACGCCGTTGGATTTGGGATGTAGGGGGTTAGCAGATGTTCTTGCCGTACAGTGTGGTTAATCCGCTTACCCTGATTGCGGTTGAGCGACGTTTGCCGCGAGCGGGCGAGGTCTTGGTGCCGGGAGGGGCGCGAGTGGAGTCCTTTCAACTTGTGGCTAAGACCACTGCGCGACCGCAATTTGGCATTGTCAACGTGGCGCGTGAGCTCCATCTGCCGCCGAAAAAGGTTAAGCAGGCTCTCAAGGTCAAAGTTGGGGAGCGAGTGTCGGCGGGAACGGTCTTGGCTACCCGAGGTATGTTAGGGGGGCGGGTGAGCCGCGCGCCTTTTGACGGCACGATCACTGGTTATGGGCATGGCCGGCTATTGCTGGAAGCGCCACCGGTTGAGGTGCAACTCACTGCTCTGATGCCCGGCCGAGTAGCTCGTGTGTGGCCGGAGGAAGGCGTCACCGTGCAGACCTATGGGGCTTTCATTCAAGGGGTTTGGGGAAATAACCGGGAAGGATATGGGGTTTTGCAGTTGGCAGTGCGTGCTCCACATCAGCCCCTGCGCGCACGCCGCTTGGATGCCTCAATGCAGGGTGCTATTGTGGTTGGCGGGGCGGGATTAGATGCAGAATCTCTGGCACAAGCCACAGAGATGCAGGTAGGGGGCTTAATAGTGGGCGGGGTCTCACCAGGGTTGTTGCCTGAGCTCGCGGCATTTGATTTCCCTATCCTGATTACGGAGGGGATTGGGGAAATTCCTATCTCTTCAGCGATATTCGCTCTCTTGCGCGATTTGGCCGGTCGCGAGACGGTCCTCAGTGCCCACTGGGGCGCTCGCTGGACGACTCGTCCTTACATCGCGGTGCCGATGCCGGCGGAGAGTGGTCGTGTAGTGGAGACAGAGACTCCCTTGGCGGTTGGCAGCCAGGTGCGCGCTCTGCGTGCTCCATTGCGAGGTAAAACAGGAGTAATTTCAGAGCTGCCGGCGGATAAAATTGAGCTAGAGACTGGCGCGCGGCTTGCTGGGGCGTATGTTGATTTTGATGGCGAGGTTGATTTTGTCCCCTTCTCCAACCTTGAGCGGATACTTTAGATGCTCTCTAAAACAAAAAATACTTGAATTATTTTTTATTCTATGGTATAGTTTTGGGGATAGCTGGGATTAATAAAAGCCTCTTTTATAGTGTAAGGAGTCAAGATTATGTCTGATGATCTACGTGATGCCTTTGGGGAAGATATCTTCATGGAGCCAGAGGAAGAGGATGAACTCGAGGAAGAAACTGGCGAAGCACAGAATAAGACATTTCTGATTGCTGTGGCTGCTTTGGGGGGATTACTTTTCCTGGCGATTGGGGTTTTTGTTCTCTGGGCGTTGGTGCTAAATCCGCGTATGCAGGCACAACAGGCGGCCCAGAATGCAAGCATTCAGGCTACTAATACTGCGATTGTGGAGCTAAATGGAGAGGCGGCTTCCGCGGCTGAAACTGCGACAGGGGAAGCGAGTGCGGGGGAAACGCCGGACCCCACGGAAACGCCAGAGCCGACCATTACTCCCACTCCTACGCCGGTAATCAAGGCGACCAATACGCCTGAGACCGCTTCTACGGCGGAGCCAGGAGAGGGTGAGCCAGGAGAAGAAGAGACGGCGGAAGCTGAAGCTACGGCAACGCCGGAGCCACGGCGTACGCCAACTCCTACGCGCACACCACGGTCCACGCCGACGCCGAAAAGTGTTGGTGGCAGCTCCTCGGGTACCGATAGTAGTTCTGGTGCTACACCAGAAACCGGTTTAGGAGAATGGTTGTTAGTCGCTGTGGCGGCGTTGTTGCTGGGTCTAATTGTCTTTGCGCGACGTTTGCGGAAGGTCTAGTTAGCCGGTTTTATTGGCAGCTCACGCGCGGGACACGGGAGTGGTTTATCTCGTGTCCCGCTTTTGGTGTCTAGAGATATGAACTTAAACTATGTGTGTGGAGGGGACGATGAATCTCTGTGGTAAAGGAGTCTGGTTATCACATTCGTATGATTTCCGGCGGGCAGTCGAGATGGCGACTCAAATAGAGGCTGGACATTTACTGATCAAGGTGGGACACGGTCCCTATTATTTCCCAGAGACAGCCCGGGAGTTGGTGAAGCGAGTGTATTCTTTAGGCTTGCATCCCCTGGCGTGGATTCAGATTACGGATTACGTGCCTCAAGAATCCTTGCTAGCTATACGGCGGGCGATAGAGTTAAATTACGAGAAGGTGGTGCTCTTTTTGGGCAGAGCGCTGGTGACTGGTTCGCAATTGGAGCCATTGGCGGCCGCGTTAGCTTCTGCCCCCTTGCCATTGGAGAAGATTTTATTGGCAGCACCACCGTTGGCCCATCTGCCTGACGCTCAAGCGGTGAAGGTATTAGCGCGGTACTGTCAGGGAGGGTGGATGCCACTCTGTTTCCCGCGCCAGGGACTCTCTGCCAAGCAGCTTTTAGATCGTGATGTTTATCAATCCCTGAGTGAGCTTAGTTTATGGTGGGGGGCGACTCCGGAAATATACCCGGTACTGGCGCCCTTGTCAGGCGTGCGGACGGCAGAGCCATTTCTCCCCGAGGCAGTGATCCCGTGGGGTGAGAGTGTCATGCAACATGGGGTAGATTTCTTCAGTGTTTACCACGCTGCGACGACCGAGAAGGCTCTCTGGCCTATCTTGCAATCCGTGGCGACTGCTTGTCAACCGGAAGCTGAGCCGCGCGTTGAGCGCTTGGTAGCCGGCCGTACCGTACCGCAACCGGAGTATGTGACGGCGACGGCCAACGATACCGTCTGGGGATTGATTGATCACCATGCTATGCAAAGGGAGTGGTTTTGGATGTGGAATGGACATCTTTGGGATAGCCGGGGATTGCCCCGTGATCCAGATTATCTCCAAGCTGGCTGGCGTGTGCGCGTTAAGTGAAATCAAAGATTTCACCTGAGGCACGGGGAGCACCGAGATTTTAAACTTAACCTCCCTAAAACTCAATGTCATTAAGATAAGACCTCCGCGGTCTCTGGTAGCGTGGCCTAGCTGCAAACAACGGCGTATTTGCGGTAAATTTCTTTCGGCTAGGGTCGCAGCAGACCTCTGAGGTCTGGTCATTTCAGAGAAGTCAAGGTTTTGCCTGACAGAATACGCTCAGTTGACTTATTTCAAGGTTGTCCATATAATGAGCGTGCTGTGGATGGGGTGGTCCCTGTATAAAGCCCTATCCACAAGTAGCTAAACATACAATTTTATGAGGAGGAGGTAGAGATGTTTCGATTACGAATAGCTTCTGCATTGTTGTTAGTGGTGTTGGTGGTGACGGCGGTGAGCTGCAAATCCGAGCCGGCGAACTTGTGGGAAAAAATTGAGCAGGAAGGCAAGATCGTTGTGGGAACCTCGGCTGATTATCCACCTTTTGAGTTTGTAGATGAAGATGGTAATTATGCTGGCTTCGATATCGTCTTGATGAACGAGATCGCTAAACGGCTGGGCGTCGAGGTAGAGTGGCAGGATATCGGCTTTGATGGTCTGATCGGTTCACTCCAGACGAAGAAAATTGACGCCGTCATTGCTGCCATGAGCGCTACGGCTGAACGTGATGAACAGGTAGATTTTACCCAACCCTACTATATCGGCATGGATGCCATTCTGGTAGCTGAAGGCGCCGATTTTGAGATTACGTCGAAAGAAGATATGGCTGGCAAGAAGATCGCCGTGCAGGCGGGCACGATCCAGGAAGGCTGGGTTGATGAGAATATGGGAGATGCGGATATTTCTCGTTACGAGCGCGCTGAGCAGGCCGTTATGGACCTCAAGAGTGGGCGGGTGGATCTGGTGGCGATGGATTTCTTCGCGGCTTCTAACTACCTGAAGGAAGGTGGCGTGGTGTTGGCCCTGGAGACCGAGTTTGCCTCCGAACACATGGCCATTGCTATCCCTGAAGGCTCTTCAGCTCTGCAAGCGGAACTGGATAAGATTATCAAAGAATTGCAAGCTGAAGGATTCATTGACCAGCTGGCGTTGGAATATCTATCTGAGGAGTAGGTTAATCTATGGGTCATAAAATCCTTCAAGCCCTACCGTACATGCTAGGTGGGATAGCTTACACGGTGGGCATCACAGTGATTGCGCTAGTGGTGGGATTGGTTATCGGGATGATATTGGCCCTCTTGCGTGTGTACGGTGGGAAGTACGCGCAGAAATTTGCTGCTATCTACGTGGTGGTGTTGCGCGGCTTACCCTCTTTGGTGGTGCTCTTCATCATCTACTTCATGTTGGCGCGGTTTATAGATCTGCCGCCCTTTTTAGCCGGTTGCGTGGCATTGGGCGTCTGTAGCAGTGCTTACCAGGCGGAGATCTTCCGGGGTGCGATACAGGGCGTGCCTTTTGGACAGATGTTGGCCGCGCGGGCATTGGGCATGACGAAACTACAAGCTATCACAGTGGTGATCATGCCACAGGCGTTGCGTAACGCTATCCCTGGCTGGTCGAACGAGGCCGCAGTGGTGGTGAAGGATTCCTCACTGGTCTATGCGGTGGGTCTGGCAGAGCTCTTGCGTCGCGCTCAACAGGTCGCGGCGCGGCTCTATGCTCCGCTCGCGGTCTTCGCGGTAACGGCGTTGATCTACTTCCTACTCACCTTTGGCGTTAATCGCTTATTAGGGTGGGTGGAAAAACGGACGCGCATTCCAGGGATGACCGAAGTACGCTAAGAAAATAAGTACTATATTGGACACGGGGTGGAGATGAGAAATCTCCACCCCGTTTTTGGTGCCAGCAATGCTGTTGCCGGCCTAAAATTACCGGCGGACTGTGGTCCGCCTCAAGCCTCTAACTTTCATCTGCGTCCCATAATAAACTTGACTACCCGACTATCCGACTACTCGACTCTTCTCCTCCCCGACTGACCCGATAGAAACAGAACATTACGCTCCCATACTTCCGTTGATCAAAGAGCTCCAGCTGTTGTAATTCCAACTCCTTGTACTCTTGGGGATGAATTTGCACCACGACCCAACCCTCTGGTGTGAGCCACTCCGGTTGCAGATCCACCATCAAGAGAGCTTGCTTCCATAGCCCCCGATACTGCGGCGGCGCGATGTAGATGTAATGGAACGCCTCGGTGGGACGTCTCAGGAAAGCGAAGACATCGGCGCGAAGCACCTGGGCGCGTTCTTCCAACCCGGTCAAGCGCAGATTCTCGCCGATAATCTTCAGCGGCAGGTAGCCCTGCTCCACGAAGACGACCCGTTCCGCGTCCCGGCTGAGAGCCTCAATACCTACTTGCCCCGTTCCCGCGAAGAGATCCAAGAAATGCGAACGGGCCACGCTGTGCCCTAAGATGTCAAAGAAGGCGGTCTTGGCCCGGTCCGTAACCGGGCGTGTCCCCGGCCCGCGTACAGATTTGAGTTTCCGTCCCTTAGCTTTACCTGAAATTACACGCATAAATTTTGCCTCCTCTGAAAATGGCAAATAGCAAATCTGCAAATCTGCTGACTAATTTTCATTAGTGTTGGTGTGGTATACCACATGGGGATGCCTACATAAAATGTGCAATTCTCTGCCCAGAGCTACTAAATGGACGGGTGTACCGGCGTTCTTTTCCACGTTTGTCTGTCCGTATCTTATCACGTAGGGGGACTTCGCAGGCATGGCCGCAATTTTAGTCGCCAGACTCCAATTCTTCCGCTTCTTCCGCGACTTCTTCTTCTTCCGCGACCTCTTCTTCTGCCATCTTCTCGGCGGGGGGAAGTGTGATTTCTTCAACTACTGCGCTCTCCGCCCCCGCCGGCTTGGACGCGATAGCCAGGGAGACGCGCCCCAGCCCGCCTAAGAGCAGCCCCCAGAGAATTCCCCAAAGACCCAACGCCAATAGCCCTACCAGCTGTGCCGTGAGCTGTCCGCTGTTTCCGCCGTTGAAAAGCCCGGCGACGCCTGTGGCAGCGATTCCGTTCCACCCGGCTCCCCACTGGCCGTCTGCCAGGAGCGCCACTGCTAACACGCCCCAACCTCCGCCCACCAACCCTAACGCGCCGGCTGCGCCGGTATCGAGGAGCCGTAAGTGCTCGTTCCAGAGATAGAGCGCGAGGGGAAATGCTATTCCCGCTATCAGACCGGTGACTAACGCGCCCCACGGCGGCAGGAAAGCCGCCCCGGCCAGCGCCGCGCCCCAACCGGCGGCCAGACCGCGCGCCGCCAGCAGCGGTTCGATATCGCCAGTGACCAACCAGGCGTAGAACTGCGAGGTCAGCACGGCCCCCGCCATGCCCAGCAGCGCGCTGAGCGCCGCGCGATTCCAATCCAACGTTGCGCCAAAGGTATGAAAGGGAGCCGTCAACGCCCAGCCGGCCCACCCCAAGCCCAGCAGCAACGCGCCTAAATTTGCCAACAACGGGAAATAGGCCGGCGGTGGAGCGGGGGTCTCCTCTTCTTGGCGGCGCGGCTGTAAGAGCAAGACTCCCAGCACGAAGAACGCCGGTAGCCAGAGCAGCAAGCTGCTCCCGCCGAAATCCACAAAACCATGTCCCAACTCCAGCGTCGCACCTAACTGTGAAAGCCAGCCTCCGCCCCAGACCCAACAGGCTGCCACCGGTACTACCACCGCGCCGGTCAGCGCGCCCGCTGTGACCATCAGCCAGCGGCGCGTGTCGGCCAGTGCCAGCACCACCAGCAACGTGGCGCTCGCCACCACGGGCAGATAAGCGAGGAAGAGCGAGAGCACGGTGGGCGTCATTCCCTCGCCGGAGAGCGCGAACCCGGCCAGCCCGATAAATCCCCAACCGGGGCCTTGCACGGTATCCAATGGCGACCAAAGCCGGTCCAATCCGGCCAACGCCGCATCGGGGTTGAGCGCGTGCGCGCCGCCCAACTGAAAAGCGTAACCGACCAACCAATAGCCTAAGACCGCCAACGCTACGGCTAACGCGGCTAACGGTGTGACGCGGCGCGCTTTGCGCGGCGGCAAGCCTCCCCACGCCAACAATAACATCCCCACCGGCATCAAGTAACCCCAGAGCCAATTTGTTGCCATAAATCATCTCCTTTGAAAACTGAGAAAAAAAATAACTCACCACAGAGGCACAGAGAACACTGAGAAAAAAAATTAAGTTTGATTTTACTGAAAGATGATTGCTTATCGCCAAGACGTTAAGTAAAAAAAGTTTTTTGAAGGTTAAGTTAAATATCTCGGTGTTCTCCTCAACAGACTCAAAAACGTATTTCGCAAGCTTACCAGCTCTACGCAATCTGACAACAAAATCGCCCCGCAGGTTATGGAAACCCTGCGGGGCTGTAAAAAACCTCACGGAACCTTGCGACCCTTACGGTTACTCCGTTGAACTTCGTGCCTACTATCTAAAACCTAGTGTGGCTCGCATTTTGGGTCTGTCCCGGGAGGTGAAACAACTCCTTATCTCTATTGTATTCAGATTTCTACCGTTGTCAATAACTTGGCCTTGATATTCTGAGGGAGTTCTGTAAAATTTCCTGTTGGTCACTCGCTAACTTTTTATTGGGGGGATTACCAAGCAGGTCTTAACTTTCCACTCTCACGCTGCTGCCGCTAACCTGTACGCGGTCGCCGGTTTGGATGTGGGAGATGGGCACGCGATCCACCATCGGTATCCCTCCGATGATGGCCCCTACCGCGCCGATTGGCTCGCTCTCGGCGTTGATGATGGCGGCGGGAGCTAGCCCGTTGACGGCGAGCTGGTAGAGCACGTAAGATCCCACCGTGCTCCCCTTCCCCGTCGGAAATACCAAGA
>JAIOSN010000167.1 GCA_021107605.1 Anaerolineae bacterium
ATCGCCAATGTTCAGAATACCGCGAAGACAATCACTCCCGGTCACTAATATTAATAGCCAGATCAGCAATATCAAGAAGAAGGCACTGACCAAGCCTACTGCATAGCGACGCCGGCGAGCGTGCTCCAGCCTAGCCAGCGTGCGATCAGCGAAACCCACCGGCGGAGCGGGAACGGGCGTGGATTTGAAGAGCGCTTCCACTTCCAGCCAGGCACTCCACTCCGCCTGACAGCGCGGACAGGTAACCCGGTGCCGCTGCCAAGCGCATTCCTCTGTGGGGGTCAACTGGTCAGCTAACGCCCGCTCCCACCAGCTAGCAGAGTGCATTTTCAACGATGATTTATCTTTAGCCTGTGTACCCATCTTGCTTCTCCTCCAACAACTCTCTAGCCAGCGCCCGCCGCGCTCGGTAGAGCCGTGATTTGATTGCCGATTCCGTCAGCTTGGTCACCGCTGAGATTTCCGCATAAGATAATTCTTCCCAATAGAAGAGTGTTACCAGAGAGCGATCTTGGGGGCTGAGTATCGCCAACAGATTGCGCACCTGCTCCGCTTGCTCTTTGAGCAGCAGGTGACGCTCCGGACTAATAGCTGAGCCGGCTTTCCATTCCCACGCCCCATCTTCTCCCATGTCGTCCAGCGAAATAGTGAATTTACGCCGGCGCAACCGGTCAATGCAGAGATTCGAGGTCACTCGTAAAAGCCAGGGTCGCAGGGGCCGCTCCAGATCAAAAGAATCCAGATTATTAATCCCCCTGACCAAAGCCTCTTGGGCAGCATCCTCGGCATCTTGGGGCGTCCCCAACATCCGATAACAGAGAGCGTACACCGGTGCTTGGTATTCCTCTATTAGCCAGCGGATAGCCGCTTGATCGCCATCCCGGGCCGCTCTTATTCGCTCTTGCTCCATTTCCATCCTGTCCATTGTACGCAATGCCCAGCTCAAAGTTGCAAACAGGTAACTCTCTCCCGGTTAGAAACCAAAAGGGACGACAGATAATCTGTCGTCCCTTTACAATTCGGACCAACTGTCTTTAAACCCTACGGAAGATCGGCAATCAACACAAGTTCGCTCTCCTCACTCTCCTCCTCTTCCCAGAGAGTGCCCTTGGGTAATTCCTTCTCAATGCGCACGCCTTCAAATTCCTCTATCGGGCCATCAGCACATTCAATATCACCACGGTACCCAGTGCCAGCTGGAATCAATTTGCCAATGATCACGTTCTCCTTAAGGCCATAGAGAGGATCCTCGCAGCCTTCTACAGCCGCGTTAGAGAGGATCTTGATGGTATGCTGGAATGAGGCGGCAGAAAGGAATGACTTTGTGTTTAGCGCCACCTTCGTGAGTCCCAGCAAGACCTGCCGGGCACGTGCGGGCTTCCCGCCCTGCTGCACAATTCCGCGATTGGCCGTCTCCACTACTAATCGATCCACCAAATCACCCGGCAGGAATTCCGTATCACCGGTCTCTGTGATCAACACCATACTCAACATCTTTCGAATGATAACCTCAAAGTGCTTATCGTTGATGTTAACCCCTTGAGAGCGGTATACCTGCTGTATCTCATTCAACAAGTGCCGTTGTACCGCCTCGCGCCCTTGCACTTCCAAAACCCGATGCGGGTTAGGAACACCCTCATAAAGCTGTATCCCCGCACTCACCTTCTCGCCCTCAGAGACCAGCAGCCGCGCGGAAGGCAAAACTTCATACTCGCGTTCTTCTGTCACATCATAGCGGCAGGTAATTTCACGGCCCTCACGACGCACATAGCCCTTGTCCGGTGAGCGAATTTCCTCATTGGTCTCATCATTGCGAGCCAAAACAGCGTACTCCTTGACCTTATCGCCATCCTCAACGTAAATCTCCCATCCGGCAGGGATGATATGAGTTGCTTCTTGGGTCTGGGTATCAACGATCCGCACCAGCGTCATATCACCTTCGCGGGTGATATAGACGACGCCCCCGATATCCGTAATCTCTGATTCACCTTTCGGGGATTTGCGGGCCTCTAGTAGCTCTTCGACGCGGGGCAAACCACTGGTGATATCACCCACAGAACTCGCCGTACCACCCGTGTGAAAGGTGCGCAAGGTCAGCTGCGTACCCGGCTCACCAATGGATTGGGCAGCGATCACACCTACGGGCAAGCCAACTCCTACCAGCTTACCACGCCCCAAATCACGGCCATAGCACAGAGCACAGATACCATGCTCCAATTCACAAGTCAATGGCGAGCGAACATAGACCGCATTCACTCCCGCCTCTTTAATCAAACCGATCTTGTCTTCATGAATCTCCACGTTCCGCTCAACTAGAATCTCTCCCGTCTCTGGATGCACTACCGGTGAGGCCGCTATGCGCGCCAGTATCCGTTCTTCCAACTCCTCACCAGCAATCTCATCTTCACGGCTAATCCAAAGCCCTTTGCGAGTGCCGCAATCCACGGCATTGATGATTATGTCCTGGGCGGTATCAACCAACCGCCGGGTCAAATATCCCGCATCAGCAGTGCGTAACGCAGTGTCGGCTAAGCCTTTGCGCGAACCGTGGGTAGAAATGAAGTATTCCAACCCGGTTAGCCCTTCACGCAAGTTCGAGAGAATTGGCAACGGAATAATACGACCAGAAGGATCTGCCATCAAGCCTCGCATCCCCGCGATCTGGGAGATTGGTCCATACCCACCTTTGGAGGCCCCAGATTTAGCCATCACAGCAATCGGCCCGAAGGAGTCCAATCCTTCTGCTACAGCCTGCGAAACAGCTTCGCGCACGCCTGACCAGACCTCAATGACACGATTGTATTGCTCTTCTTCAGTCAGCAGTCCTCGCCGGTACTGACGCTCAATCTCAGTGACTTCATTAGTCGCCTCATCTATAATTCCCTGGCGACTCGTGGGCACCGTCAAGTCATAAACTGAAAGCGTGACCCCACAGAGAGTAGCGTATTTGAAGCCAATTGACTTGATCTGCTCCGCAAGCTCCACCGTCGCTTCACTCCCCAACTGCCGGTAACAGAGCGCAATCAAATCGTTCAAGTCACCTTTATTTAAAGCTTGATTGATGAAACGGAGCTCGTTAGGCACAATGCGATTGAAGAGAGCACGCCCCACGGTCGTCTGAATTGGTTTCCCCGGCGCCTCTGACTCTGTAGACGGAACCTCTTCACCTCCCTCTAACCCCCATTCAGAAATAGTAACATCAGTGGTTTTAGAAAGTAGAATGGAGTCATGAATTTGCACCTGCTCCAATTCGTAAACAGCTTGCACTTCATCCATATCAACAAAGGCCCGTACCGGTTTTTCAGCGCTCTGCCGGCCCTCCATAGTCATGTAATAAATGCCCATGCACATATCTTTAGAAGGCCCAATAACCGGATGCCCATCAGCCGGTTTGAGGACATTCTTGGAGGCTAACATCAACGCGCGCGCCTCCTCCACCGCCTTACGGGAAAGCGGCAGATGCACTGCCATCTGATCGCCATCAAAGTCGGCATTGAAGGCAGCGCAAACCAACGGATGGAGGTGAATGGCTTTACCCTCTACCAATATCGGCTCAAAAGCCTGGATGCCCAGCCGGTGCAATGTCGGCGCCCGGTTAAGCAACACCGGACGATCCTCAATTACCTCTGCCACCACCTCCCAAACTTCTGGACGGTGCTGTTCAATCAAACGTTTGGCCGCCTTGACATTGGCCGCATAGTTATATTCGACCAACCGCTGGATTACAAACGGGCGATAGAGTTCCAACGCCATGATTTTCGGGAGACCACATTGGTGCATTTTAAGTTTCGCCCCGACCACGATCACCGAGCGTCCTGAATAGTCCACCCGTTTACCCAACAGGTTCCGCCGGAAACGCCCCTTCTTTCCCTTGAGCATATCGCTCAAAGATTTAAGAGGACGGCGGCCACGACGACTCATCGCCTTACCGCGCTGGCTATTATCAATAAGACTATCAACTGCCTCCTGAAGCATCCGTTTCTCATTATGAATAATCACCTCTGGAGCTCCCAAATCCAGGAGCCGCTTGAGACGATTATTGCGGTTGATAACCCGGCGGTAAAGATCGTTCAAGTCAGAAGCAGCGAAACGACCGCCCTCCAACTGCACCATCGGGCGCAATTCTGGCGGCAGCACCGGCAAAATTGTTAAAACCAACCACTCTGGTGAATTACCACTCCGGCGCAGCGCTTCCACCACCCGCAGACGACGGGTAGCCCGCTTACGCCGAGTCTTCGAAGTGCCGTAGCGCACCTCGTGCCAGAGAGAATCCGCTAGCCCCGCTAAATCAACATGGCGCAAAATACGATGAACAGCCTCCGCTCCCATCCCCGCGCTGAATACCTGCCCCCATCTCTGGCGCAGCTCACGGTAGCGCACCTCATTGAAGAGTTGCATGGTCTGCAAACCCAGCAGCTCCTCACGTTCCGCCTCATACCGGTTCTTGATGGATTGCAGCTTCCCATGTAACTCCTCACGGATGCGATTGGTCTGGGCCTCCACTAGCACTATGAGATCATTGCTCCCCACTCGGTTATCCTGACCGGCCAATTTTTCTTGCTCCCGCTCCTGCATCTCACGTTCCAACATCTCCAACGCGTTCTGCGCCACTGTGCTGAGCGTAGTATAATGCTCTTGGAGCACTTGCTCCCCACTCTCCACAATCACGTTGTCCGTGGGAGCAAAGATGATAGATTCCGAGACCACACGCCCCATCATCCCTTCCATCCGATCTTGGAGTCGCTGCGCAGCCCCGGCAATTTGATCGGTGCGCGTATCTAACTCATCCTTGAAATTAAGATGTACCTTCTCCTGCACAGCTTGGCGCCCCTTCTGTACAGCTGCCAACTGCGCCTCTATTTCCGCGATACGTTGTTGTGCCGCCTGCTCCAACAACTCGGTGCGTTCGCGCTCCTGCTCCTCCAACCGGGCCAACGCTCGTTCCCGCGCTCCTTCATCGATATTAGTAATGATGTACTGCGCAAAGTAGAGCACTCGATCCAGGCTCCGTTTGCTAACGTCGAGCAGTATGCTCAAGTGACTGGGCACCCGTCGCGTGTACCAGACATGCGCCACCGGCGCCGCCAGGGTAATATGTCCCATCCGCTTGCGCCGCACCGCAGAACGGGTAACTTCCACACCACATTTATCGCAGATGATTCCCCGGTAACGAATCCCCTTATATTTACCACAATAGCACTGGTAATCGTGGGTTGGTCCGAAAATCGCCTCGCAGAAAAGACCATCTTTTTCCGGACGCAACCGTCGATAGTTGATAGTTTCGGGCTTAGTTACCTCGCCATACGACCAAGATTCAATATTTTCCGGAGAAGCGAGATTAATGCGCAACGCCTTAAAAGTCCGTGCTTCCAGAATCTGTCCCTCTTGTTCCATTTTACCCCCTAGCCGAGTTTCCCTACGCACAAAAAGAAGCGTCTGAGTTATCTCCATACCTCTCAGCGCTTCTACAATGAACACTTCCTCCAATAGACATAGCTGAAGCCATTATAGCCTCAGCACGCTAAAAGTCAATTACATAAAAAAGTCGGTAGTCAAGCCGTCGTTAGTCAAACAGTCCTTAGTCTGGTCGCCCTTTTTCTTAGCGCGCCAAGTCGCTGGCAGCTAAATCACACACAGCTCGTCATTCAATGCCATTCCACACGTGAGAGATTTCTCGACTACGTGCTCCTCGCTTTGCTCAGAGCACTACACTCGGCATGACAACAACTTTCAGAACCCCTAGCCACCCCGTCTCCTGTCTACCGTCTCCTGTCTACCGTCTACTGCCCCTAAATGGTAATCTTCAAATCCACAGGTATAATTTACTCCATACACGTATGCTTACCCGCAAGGAGATGATCTATGCGCTATCCACGCTCAGCAGGGATTTTGTTGCACCCAACCTCGCTACCCGGTCACTTCGGAATTGGCGATCTAGGAGAATCCGCTTATCGTTTCGTTGATTTTCTAGTTGAAAGCGGGCAATCGCTCTGGCAAATCCTCCCTCTCGGTCCCACCGGCTACGGTGATTCCCCTTATCAATGTTTTTCGGCCTTTGCCGGCAATCCACTGCTGATAGCTTTAGAAGCACTGCAAGCATCCGGCGACATCAGCGCGGAGCAGTTGGCCGCAGCGCCGGAATTTCCCGCCAAATACGTGGATTACGGCCCGGTCATCAATTTCAAATACTCCGTGCTCAAGGAAGCCGCCTGCACGTTCCATGCGACGAAGCCGGTTAGATACTGGGCTGATTTCGAGCAGTTCTGCGCCGATAACCAGAGTTGGCTGGAAGATTTCGCGCTCTTTATGGCCCTCAAGGGTTCTCACGGCGGCGCACCCTGGAACACCTGGGAATGGGAACTCACCTCACGTCAACCAGCGGCGTTAGCGGCAGCACACGAGCGCTTGGCCCCTGAGATTTTCGCCCAGCGATACTACCAATATCGCTTCTGCCGGCAATGGGAAACCCTCAAAGGGTACAGCCACGAGCAAGGGGTTCAAATTATCGGTGATATTCCCATCTTCGTGGCCTTTGATAGCGCCGATCTCTGGGCTAACCCGCACCGCTTCCACCTGGATGAGGAACGGCGGACCACCTCCGTGGCCGGCGTCCCCCCGGACTACTTCAGTCCCACTGGGCAGCTCTGGGGCAACCCGCTCTATCGCTGGGATGTGCTGGCCGAGGAAGGCTACTCCTGGTGGATTGACCGCTTCACGCAAACCTTCAAGATGGTGGACATTGTCCGCCTGGATCACTTCCGAGGTTTTGAGGCTTACTGGGAAGTTCCCGCCAGGGAAGAGACCGCCATCAATGGAGAGTGGGTGAAAGGACCGGGCCAGGATTTCTTCCGCACCGTCAAAGACATCTTGGGCGAGCTGCCCATTATCGCGGAGGATTTGGGCTTTATCACGGATGGAGTGCGAGAGTTACGCGACGCCTTCGACCTGCCGGGGATGAAGATCCTCCAATTCGCCTTCGCCTCCGATGCTGATAACCGCTACCTGCCCCACAACTACTCACTCAACAGCGTGATCTACACCGGCACGCACGATAACGAGACCACCCTGGGCTGGTATCAGAGCCGGGACCAAGAGGAGAAGGCGAAGTTGCATACCTACTTGGCGCCGGTCAGCGAGTCAATCAACTGGGCCTTGATCCGGTTGGCTTACCGCTCGGTCGCGAACACCGTCATCATCCCACTGCAAGACGTGTTGGGACTGGATAACGAAGCCCGCATGAACACGCCCGCCACACCCAGCGGCAACTGGGGCTGGCGCTTCCGCACCGGCGATCTCTTCCCGCAATATCGCCACAAACTACGTGAACTGGCGCTCGCCTACGGGCGCACGGAGCCAGCAGCAAGAGAAGCGATGCCGGATTATATGTGAGAAAATAGGGACTAGGGGAAGTTAGGGGGCCTTGTATTGACTTACGAGATCAGCCACCTCTCGCTTCCTCATATCGATACTCACATTAACTGAGAAAAGGAGCTAAATATGAAAATGTTTT
>JAIOSN010000335.1 GCA_021107605.1 Anaerolineae bacterium
AAATGCAGGGGGTCTTAGTAGCCGAGATGAGCGCGGGTCAAATGTTGGCCGATGTGGAACACGCCGTGGCCGGAAAAACCCCCGTGCATTTCTACGGCAGGATGGGCGGCGTGATCCCCATGAGCGCCGAAATCCTGGAGGCAGTCAAGAAAGTGCAAGAGGAGGTCTCTTAATGAACACCACTACTAAAATCCCTGAAAATATGGAACTCGTATACCAATATCCAGACTCCATGACTAAGACTTACACTCACTATTGCCCTGGCTGCGTCCATGGGATCGTGCATCGCTTGGTGGGTGAGGTCTTGGACGAGCTGGACTTGCGCGAAAAGAGCATCGGCGTGGCGCCGGTAGGTTGCTCCGTGCTGATTTACAATTACTTCAACATAGATTTCGTCGAGGCCGCACATGGTCGCGCTCCCGCGATGGCGACCGGCCTCAAACGCGCCAATCCCGATAAATTCGTCTTCACCTACCAGGGGGATGGCGACTTGGCCGCCATCGGCACGGCGGAGATTATCCACGCTGCCAATCGCGGCGAATTGATCAGCACCGTCTTCATCAACAACGCTATCTACGGCATGACCGGCGGGCAGATGGCGCCCACCACCCTGCCCGGCATGAAAACCACTTCCAGCCCCATGGGACGCGATTGCAAAATAGCCGGTTATCCCATCAAAATGTCCGAAATTTTAGCGCAGATTGAAGGCGCGGCCTATATCACCCGCGAGGCCGGCACCGATATCCGCAGCATCCGCAAACTCAAGAAAGCGATCAAGCGCGCGTTCCTGACGCAAATCGAGGGGCTGGGTTTTTCCTGCGTGGAGGTGCTCGCTAACTGTCCTACCAACTGGAACATGGACCCGTGGAAGTCGATGTTGTGGAGTAAAGAGCAGATGACACCGTATTTCCCACTAGGCACTTACAAGATGACAGAAGCGGTCAAAGCGCTGAAAGTCTGAGAGCGAGAGAGCGAAAGAGCGAGAAAGCGAATTAGCGAGGGAGTGTCAAAGCGAAGCCGCCAATAAGTGATGTTGGCGCGTAGTGACCTCCACTCCAAAGGAGAAACTAAAATGAAACATGAAGAAACCATTTTTTCCGGTTTTGGCGGCCAGGGAGCACTGTTTGCCGGGCAGCTACTGGCCTACACCGGTATGGCCGAGAACCTCTATGTAACCTGGATTCCATCCTACGGCCCGGAGATGCGCGGCGGGACCGCGCATTGCACAGTCATCGTCTCCGAAGAGGAGATTGGCGCGCCAATCGTGCATCACCCCAGCGCCGCCGTGGTACTCAATCTGCCCTCCATGGAAAAATATGAACCACTGATCAAACCAGGGGGCTACCTCATCGTCAACAAATCGCTGATCGATATCAAGAGCGAGCGAGACGATATACACGTCCTCTACTTGCCGGCCAGCGATATCGCCACCGAGTTGGGCAATCCTAAGATGGCTAACATGGTCCTATTAGGTGCTTTTGTCACGGCCACCGGCCTGGTCTCTGTGGAGACAGTGGAGTCACAACTCACCGTGCATCGCTCTGGACGCCAACAGAAGTGGTTAGAGCCTAACAAACAGGCCCTCAAGAGAGGCGTTGCATTAGCCTCGGCGTAAAAAGCGTCTTCACCCAAGTTATTCTAGCCCGCCAAGAGTTCCGCTTTCTCCAAAGAAAGCGGAACTCTTCTAGATTCCTTGCCACCCGACGATGAATCGTCGGACTACGCAACAACGCCTCTTAAACGGGGCTTTAGCGGAAGATTGTCTGGTACCGATGACCCTGCTCATCGGCGGGCCGGACACGTTAGCGGTAGATGTCATCGGCGCGCGGGTGCTGGGCTATGCTCTTGAGGAAGTCGCCCACTTGCGCCAGTGCGCTGAGTGGGGCTTAGGAGAGAGCGATCTCGCTCATCATTTTCTTGTACTGCTTCCACTGCTGTTGTATCCCAACCAGCTAGCGCGGCACTGGGAATCAATAACCCTGGGGGAGGGACAAGCGATGTCGGTGCTCTTTCCGACGCCGCAAAAACTCTGGGGGCTAAATCTCACTGATTTGGGACTGATCGGCACGATTCGTAACGTGTTACAGGCGCTCAACGCCCCTTGATGACGGAGCGCGCCAGAGAGCTGGGCTAGCGCGGCGGCGCTGGGGCGATCCCGGTAGTGTAGTTCAAATGCCGCCGGCTCTGAAAGACGTAGGAGAAGATCTGGCGCTGCCTCAAGAGGCGGGCCAGGTCTTGCTCTGGGATGGCCGTGATGGGGATAATTTTCCGCTCTCCGGAGAGTTGACGTGGCGCTTCAAACGGGGCGAGTTGTGAGAGGCGTACTTGCCAGCCCGTCTGCGTGGAGATAAAGCGCAAGAGCCGGTAAATGTATGCCCGGATATCTTCGTCTTTTGCAGGTTGGCACTGGTAGCCAGAGAGTTTGCGCTGCCGAGAAGCGACCTGTCCACTCCCTTGCCTGAATCCGGCGGGGGCCATTACCTCTTGTTGGAAACGCTCCATCTGTTCCTCAAAATCCTGGGTATCAATGCGCTGGAAGCTCGCTTGCAATGATTGGAGCGGGATTTGAGTGTAGAGCCAGCGCTTCACGTTCCACCGGAAGCCAGGGCCTTTTACCCACCGGGGTTGGTTCTGACCACGTCGCCGGTTTTTGTGCCAGCTCTCCGCTTGCCCATTGATGTAAGAGGAATCCGCCAGCCAGATGAGCAGTTCGGCGTGGGGAAGTTCCGGTATCTCCAGGCGGTAGAGCCAGAGCAGAAAATGGATGGTACCCAACGGATACTTCTGGGTGAAATCCCGCTGCACTGATCTGCCAACCAGCTCATTGAGGTTGCAGCTACGGACCAGGCCGGGTAACTGATCCTGCGGAGAGAGGCGCAGGATATGATGACCCAGCGAACGGCAGGCGGGATGGTAGATATCCAGGTCAAGCCAGACAGCGTGAAGCACCTCCTCCCAGCTCGCGGCGCTGTAGAGAACTGTCTCGTAGCCTCGGTAGAT
>JAIOSN010000185.1 GCA_021107605.1 Anaerolineae bacterium
AGAAGAACCAGGCTATCCCAGCTAGCAGCGTCAGACCGGATATGCTCACGCCAATCCAGAAAGTGCGCGGGATAAAGCGCAACTCTATCTGATGCGTTCCGGCCGGCAGAGCAATAGCGCGGAAGAGACCATTAGCGCGGTAAATCCGCGTCTCCTCGCCATCCACCCAAGCGCGCCAGCCGGGATAGAAGACCTCACTGAAAACCAGCAAACTATTGCACTGACTGGACATCTCCGTCTGGATACTGGACGCCTGATACCCCGTGACCCGCACCGCATCTTGACAGGTGGCCGCAGCACCGGGGAGCTCAAGTGGGACAGGCTGCACCAGCGTAACCACCTCACGCGGGTTGTTGGCGGCCACGGCTGACCAGACCGCTTCCGGCGAGACGACCTCCGCTTGGTGGATGACGTAAGCACGCGGCAGATAATCGCTCCCTCCAAAACGATAGAGTCGCAGCTCGCCGTTCTGGGCCAAGAAGTTGAAACGCCCGTCATCGCTGAGATCGCGCTTGGTTAGCAAGTGGCGCACATTGAGCAACCCGAAAAACTGGGCTTCTGAAAGAGAGGCTTCCTCGAACTCCACCCGATGTTGCAGGCGCAACGGAGTGTAGCCCAACACATCTTGCAAGCCGTAGACAATCGCCGAGTTCGGCCCGCCGGGCAACAGGCTCTCACTGCTGACACGCGAGAATTCGAGTTGATTTTCGGCCTGTATGATTGCCACCAACTCCGTGGAGGGAAAGACCCCTTCTTCCGGGGCGTCGCGCAGCACGGATTGCCCGGTAGAACTGCAGATCTCCAATACCAGGAGCGCGGTCAACAAGAGCTGGAAGCGCATCGTGGAGATTTTCTCCTCTCGATAGAGGGTTAGGAGACCGCTAAAGAGAGCTAGGACGACAAATAACAAGCCAAACCCGGAGAGTAGTTCGTCCACCCCACCCTCCACCGAATTTATCCCCATCTGGAGGAAGATGATGGCCGCCCCAGCCACCGCCAAACCCCAGAGTGTCACCCGCCGCAAGCCACTTAACACGGCAGATTTAGGCCCCCCTTGCGTCAATCGCGCTACTCCCAATCCAGCCAAGACCGCGACAGCCAAGACCACGATATAAAAAACCCGGTACTGCTCGCGGATAAACGAGCAGCCCGGCAAGGCAAGATAACAGAAAGTATGCACTATCGTATTCCCTCCCAACGCGAGGAGGAGCGCGGCGACTCCGAGAGCTAGCCAGAGCCGCCCCTGGCGCCAGGCCAACCTGATCCCTACCACGGAGAGCAGCAGCGCCACGCTGCCCACGAAGATCAGCGAGCTACTGATACCGTCAGATAAAATTAAGCCGGGTAATTGTGCCGGCGGCAACCCCTGGGCGACATAGGTGTAATTCAACTCCGCTGACCGGTGAGAATGTAGGAACGTCTCCAGTGTGGGTAGCAGTTGAGCGGCGGCGAGCGCTAAACCAAAACTTAGCGCTAGAGCTAAACGTCCCCACCAGCGCAACTGTTGCCGCCAATGGCCGCCGCGTTCCAGCGTGCGGAAGAGATAGCAAAACAGCACCGCATAAGTGGTGTAAATAAACCATTGCGGATGCCCCGCCAGAGCTGCCAGAGCAAAGGCCACACCATTGAAGAGATAATCCTGCACCCGCTGAGATTCCCAGGCTCTTTCCAGGAGGAAAAGTAGGAGTGGCAGCCAAGTAACAACTTGCAATACGGTGAGTTGAATGGTCGCGAAACCGATGATGTAAGCGCTAAAGCCAAAAACGATACCGGCCGCCAACCCACCCCGGCGACTACCCGTTATCCGGCGCGCCAGCAAATAGGTGAAGAAGGCGACCATCCAGAGGTGCAAGAGGATAATTAACTCCAAAGCCAGCGGCGTGAAAGGTTGCCGCATTAGCATCAAAACCCCAAAGAAGAGTAGATTAGGAGGATAGAGCGCTCCCAGCTGAATATCGGCCAGCCCCGGCTGTCCCCCGTTGAGATAAGGATTCCACAACGGGATACTCCCATGACTCCACTCCTCAAAGACGAACTTCAACCACGGGTAGAATTGCAAATTGAAATCACTTCTGATGAAGATAGCTCGATCAGCAACGTTAGGAGTTAAGAGCCGCCAAAAATAGCAGAGCACCCCCAACAAGAAGATCACGGCCACCAGCGCGTCGCGCTGCCACTCTTTTTTCAAGACACCTCCTAATGTATCTTCTCAATAAGTAGGGGGAAACATGGCATTTCTGTTATGCTCACCACGGAGACACAGAGAACACTGAGAAAAAATAAAACACTCGGTAGCCCTCCGGGTCTCTGTGGTGAAAACTGCCCCGAAATATTGAGATGATACCTCCTAATCACCTGCGCAACTGGGACAGGGACAGATCGGGACGCTGCGTGCATCCTGCGCGGGTCCCAATGCCTCTACCAGCAACCGCAACAAACGGTCATCCACAATACGATAGTAAATATTCAATCCGTCCCGCTGCCCTTCCACCACCGCCGCCGCTCGCAACACTCCGAGATGTTGTGAGACGTAAGCTTGCGGGCGCTGGAGCACCGCCTGCAAGTGACAGACGCAGGCCTCGCCCCGGCGCAACTCATCTAAGATATGCAATCGCACCGGATGTGATAACAATTGAAATACGTCTGCGGCCTCTTTGTAGCTAGTAGATTCCATCGCGTCTCCCCATGCTTACGCACTACATTCATTGCACCGCATGAAATATACTCTAGATTCTCTTTTCTGTCGAGGCGTACCCGGTAAGGCCCTACCTCATAGCCTTGACCGAGGAAACTCGCTGGGTATAATATGCACTGTAATTATCGAGAGCCTATTCAGAAGGAGAACTAAATGGACACCAACGAACTTCGCAAAGGGACCACCTTTTATTTGAATGGAGAACTTTACCAAGTACGCGAATACCAACACCATAAACCGGGACGCGGACATGCCATCATCCGTACTAAACTCCGCAATTTACACACCGGAGCCATCATCCCCAAGACCTTCACTTCCAGTGACCGCGTTGAGGAAGCTTTTGTGGAACGCCGCACCATGCAATATCTCTACGCGGGGCAAGAGGGTTATCACTTCATGGATATGGAGACCTACGACCAGATAAACATCGGCGCGACACTTATCGCCGGAAAAGCCGGGTATCTCAAGGAAAATATGGAATATACCGTGGTGATGCACGGTAACGAGCCGTTGGATGTGGAACTCCCGCCGGCAGTGGAGCTAAAGGTAGTAAAAGCCGAACTGGCCGTAGCCGGTGATACCGCCACCGGGGCCAACAAAACCGTCGTCTGTGAGACCGGCTTAAAGGTGCAAGTCCCTCTCTTCGTCAAAGAGGGTACTACCATCCGCGTGGAGACCACCCATGGGAAGTACGTAACCCGCGTATAAGCAGTGGATGCAAAAAGTTGAGTCTACTGAAAAACTAAAGCGGACGCAGATGCGCGCAGATTTCCGCAGATAAAAGCAAAAAATCGGGTTACTCCTCAGGCCGACCTATTTCAGACCTCAACGGTCTACCCATCCGCCGCTGGGTGGCGCAATCTCGGTCTGGGGAGGTACTTCGACCAGCAAAACCGGTATCCAGACCGCGGAGGTCTAGCCCGCCTGAGTAGTAACAAAATCGGCGTTTATCAGCGTGCAGCTGCGTCCTAAAAGAGCTATTCCCACCCGCTTTTTTTCTTAGCGTTCTTTGCGTCTTTGCGGTGAGATATCTTTTTTCAGCACTAACCTAGAATTGCCAAATTACGAAAATCTCAGCGCCCTCTGCACTGAAATTTTCAAGAGGAGAGGCATTATGGCGGATTTTAATCTCTACGCCGGACGTTGGGTCACATTAAATGAAACTCACCACATCGTCAGTGTGGGAATGACCCCGGAAGAGGCCCGGCAAACCGGACGCCAAGCACAACCCAAAGAATATCTACAGCTCGCCTGGATTTCACCGCACCCACCATATCTGCCACTGCCGGCTTGGCCTCTACGCCAGCTCTACACTCTGCTCCAGGAGCATCAAATCTGGCTAGTAGGCGGCGCGGTGCGCGACCTACTGCTCAAGCGACCCCTCCAT
>JAIOSN010000136.1 GCA_021107605.1 Anaerolineae bacterium
CCCACGAATCGTGCTCACGGATATTGGCCATCTCGAACATAAAGGGGTTTAGCCCCACGTCGGAGATACAGGAGCGAAACGTCGGTTCGTGCATCGCCACCGTGCAAGCAGCGACTACCACCCGGTTGAGATTGTGTTTCTCGATATCCTCCTGGATCATCCGTTGACCCGGCTCGGAACACATATAATGATGATCGTTTGCTACCACCACACCAGGGAGGCCTTCAGCATATTTCGCTACCTCCGCCGGCGGAAGCACGCTGGCGATATTGGAACCGCAGTGACAGGCATAAACGCCAATGCGCGGTTCCTCTTCCTTAAATTGATGCTCTGTTGATTTCTTCTTTTCAGCTTCAACCACAGTATTGACTCCTTGTTAAACAGCGATAAAGCGAGTGAGCGATAAAGCGAGTGAGCGAGTAGGCGAGAAAGCGAGAAGGCGGGTGAGCGAGTAAGCGAGTAGGCGTTGCAGCGTCTTAGTGGTACAACTACCCAACTAACGACTATCGGACTATCGGACTACCCAACTACCCAACTAACAAACTACCCCGCCACTTCTTCCGTGAGTAATTTATGACGCGAGCGTTGCGCGCGGCGATCCGGCGTAGTAAGCTCCAACGCATCCTTGGGACACCACTTGATGCACTGTGGTTCATCCTCATCCTCACACTGGTCACAGATTTCGGCCAACTTCGTCGCCGGGTTGATGGAGATAGCGCCAAAGTCACAGGCCTCAATACACCAGGCGCAACCATCGCAACGGGCGGCGTCAACGCGGATAATGCCCGTGACCGGATCTTGGGTCAACGCGTCGCGCGTACAAGCCGTCACGCAGGGAGCGTTTTCACAAGTACGACACGCGATCGCCGTCATCAAAATCTCTTCGGCGCGTACCGTCCGGATACGACTCCGGTAAGTATTATATTCTCCAGTTTTCGTATACGAACAAGCATATTCGCACAACTGACAGCCCACACACTTTTCGGGATCACAGTTGATATACTGAAATTTTGCTATTGCAGCTGCTGATACGGTCATAATTCTCCCCTTTGTTTATAACAGCGGTTAGCGGTTAGCGATTAGCCATGCTGCTGACTCCACTAAAAAATTTCTCGCCGCGAAGGCGCGAAGACGCAAAGAATTAAAATTTAACCTTCAGAAAAATAAGGTTCTTTGGGAATTAGCGCGGTGAGTACTGAATTTCCCCACCGCACAAGATTCCTCACTACGTTCGGAATGACTAAATATGCTTAACCCAAAACTAAATTCTTTTCTTAGCGGCTTAGCGGCTTAGCGTCGAACTAGCTTTTTTCCACAAAGGCGCAAAAATATTCAACTTAACCTTCAGAAAATTAACTTTCTAACTCTGGCTAATTTCTGCTAGTGGTAATCATTGTGCTAAAGTTAGCTTGTCAAAAGTCCAAACTAAATTCTTTTCTTAGCGGCTTGGCGGCTTAGCGGCGAACTAGCTTTTTCAGCGGAGCCAAGCTTAAGTTCAGTAGCCTTATAATTCTCTACTTACACGCCGATCTCTTCAGCCACATCTGCCATTCCCAGCTCTATCAACTTTTCCTTGGGAATAAGACCTTCTTTCGTCCAACCTTTGGCCTCGTAGTAGAGGTCTTTCAGGTACTCCAACTCTTCCTTTGTCACCACGTGCCCGGCGGAAGGCCCTTTGGTCATGGGATCGTGATGCCAGCGGTAGGGCAAGTGATCATCCGCGCGCGTCCAACCCTCCCGGATGTTAAAGGCTTTTTTGATCGTGTGAGCGCGTATCCCAATCAGATCCACGTCGTCGTAGTCAAAATCCCAACCGGTGGTAGCGTTGATCAATTTAGCGATCATCGGCCAGGCTCCGGCACGGTCAGCTTTCCCCGTGAAGCAACGACGGATAAACTTGCAGAGCGGCAAGGTATCATAGACCGCCGCATATTCCTCGGTGCGCGCAGCCACCCTCCCGCGCGTCTCATCCACGGTGAAGCGGTTCGTCACCCCTTTGATGTCCGGATCGTAGGCCGCCGTGCGATTGTGACAACCGCCGCGCGTGCCCACTGCCAAGCCCACGGAGAAGGTTTTGAGCGCGCGCGCATCGTAGCCGGGGTTCTCCAACCCTTTGATGTTCATCGCCCATTGATAGGTCTCAGTGCCGCGTTCCTTATCGGTCTGCTGGCTGGCGTAGCGCGTCCCATGCGAGAGCAGATCCCCGATCCCCTCACGGTCACGGATCATCTCGGCCAACGTCACCGCCGCCTCGCCGTTACCAAAATTCGGCTCAAAGCCCTCCGGATACTTCGCGCACTTGAAATCCTCTTTGGTGAAGATGCCGCGTTCGAAGGTCTCCATGGCCCAGGAGATGGTCACGCCATTGGACATGGCATCCTGTCCCCCCTGGTCACAGATCTCAATCAACCTGATGATGGCGCGCATATCGCTAATCCCTAAATTCGGGCCGTTGGCGTATAAGCACTCGTACTCAATGCCGGTCATAGAACCTTTGTACTCGCCATCCCGCACAATGGACATCTGCTCGCAAGCAATGGGACATTGCGCGCAGGCGATCACCTTGACCTTATGGTGCTCATCCAAATACTCGCCGCTTACCAGCTCCGCCCCCTCGAAAACGCCCTCCTGGTAGTTGCGCGTGGGCAACAGACCCAGCTTATTCATATTAAGCACGTTCGTCGCCGTGCCCAACATACGATATTTGGAGGTGTGCGGGCCTTGCGAAGCCTCAGTGATCTCAAAAGAGAGCGCCATCAAGGTCTCTGGATCGGCTACCGAGACGCCCTGCGTGCCGCGCACCGAGAGCGCCTTGAGCTTCTTGGAACCCCAAACCGCGCCGTGACCGGTGCGTCCGGCCTGGCGGCCATCGTTGGTCACGTTAGCAATAGTCACGCCATTCTCGCCGGCCGGCCCGATAGTGGCCGAACGCACCTGGAACCCCCGTTTGACCATTTACGACACGGTAGCGGAGCCGCTGAACGTGCAGGGAATCGGGACGATCACCGAGCGAGAAGAACGTATCACTGAGCTATTAGAGACAGTGGGACTGACGCCCGCCGCAAGTTTCCTCTTCCGCTATCCACACGAGCTCTCCGGAGGGCAACGGCAGCGCGTGGCAATTGCGCGTGCGCTGATTATCTCGCCTCTCTTCGTGGTAGCCGATGAGCCAACCTCGATGTTAGATGTCTCTGTACGCACTGGGGTGATGCATCTGATGCAGGATCTGGCTACCAACATGAACGTCACATATCTCTACATCACCCACGACTTAGCGGTAGCGCGGTACATGTGCAACCGGATCGCCGTGATGTATCTGGGTAAGCTGGTGGAGTTGGCGGAGACGGAGGAGTTGCTCCAACATGCTCTGCATCCCTATACCAGGGCGCTATTATCCGCCGTGCCGGTGCCTGATCCAACTCACAAACGTAGCACGGTGGAAATTAAGGGCGGCATCAGCAAGCCCATCAACCCAGAGCCGCGCTGTCGCTTCTATGACCGTTGCCCACTGGCCGATAATTCCTGCCGCGATAGCCCGCATCCCGAATTAGAAGATAAAGGGAACAATCACTTTGTAGCATGTCATAAGGTATAAATATGAGTCAGGTGATTTGACCCCTGACCTGAAACACCCACGCCTATCAAGTTAGTTAGGCGTGGGTGTTTGTAGGTTTAGGTAGAGGGACAATTTATCGCCGCATTTCACGGCATGAAGTTAAGCCGCTGACCAGACCTCAGAGGTCTTAGGCGACCCTAGCCCGCCAGCAATTTATCGCAAATACGCCGGGGTATGCAGCTAGGCGGCGCTACCAGAGACCTCGGAGGTCTTATCTTACTTGCATTTCTAAGGTCTCTTTTAGGGAGTTCACAATGATACGGTATCTTGCCCAGCGAGCATTCTCAAGTTTAATCGCCCTTTTCCTCTTCTTGACCCTTATCTTCTTTCTCTCTCAGCTGATCATCCCCACCGACTTCACTACTCAGTTCGCTATGACCCTGAACCGCGATGCCAGAGCAAAGTTGCAACACGAACTAGGAATTGATCAACCACTCTGGCAACAATACCTCAATTGGGTACAGCGACTCTTGCATGGCAACCTGGGAACTTCATTTGGTGGGCGTCCCGTAACTGAAATTTTTAGGGAACTGCTACCCTACACTTTATTAGTTTTCTTCACCGGTACCGCGATATCTTTTTCCCTGGGCAAATGGCTGGGCCAAGTAGTGGCTTGGCGAGGGCCAGGGTTAGTGAGTGGCATATTGACCTTTAGCGCGGTCTCACTTTACACTACTTTTCCCCCCTGGTTAACTTTCCTGGTGACGTATTTCTTCGCGCGGCGTTTGATCTGGTTCGCCTCGCCCCATAGGTGAGGACATAATCCCTTTGAGGGCGTTAATCAAGAGGTATGGCAAGATTTCTCCTGGACGCCTCAGCAATTGATGCTCTCCATGCTACTCACCCTCGTCAGCATCTGGTTACTTTTACTCCTTGTGGAGAAACTTCAAAAGCGTGTTTCGCGACGAGGTTTTCCCTGGTGGCTCCGGTTATTACTCTTTGGCGGTGGAGTATGGAGCAGCTGGCAACTACTGGGGTGCTATCCACAGGCTATGGATGTGCTCTCGCTGGCAGGATTACCCATCTTAACTTACGTGCTACTCTCTTTTGGCGAGACGATGCTCATCATGCAAACCAGCATGGTAGATACATTGCAGGAGGATTATATCATCACGGCGTGGGCCAAGGGACTGCCCGCGCGGACCGTGCGCGATAAACACGCTGCGCGCAACGCCTTGCTCCCCGTTTTTAGCCGCCTGATTGTCAGTCTTCCCTACTTGTTGACGGGGTTGGT
The DNA here is from genome assembly GCA_021107605.1 of Anaerolineae bacterium. GTDB lineage: Bacteria > Chloroflexota > Anaerolineae > B4-G1 > SLSP01 > G713. Next base: position 4,851 of record JAIOSN010000136.1, read on the forward strand.
AATCATTGAACAGGTATTTGAATGGCCTGGTTTTAGCACTGCCCTCTTCAACGCCCTCTATAGTCAGGATATGCCCATAGTGATGGGCGGCTTGCTATTAGTCGGAGTGCTTTCCCTGTTAATGCGGCTGCTTTTGGATGTGGTGCAACTCTACCTAGACCCGCGTATTCGTTACCGGCTGGAACAACAAGGGCGGCTGTGAGCATGAAAGGTCCATTTTCTCACCGCGGTTGGCGACGGCACAAAATCCGCTTGCAGACCAACTGGCAACGGTTTCTCAACGACTGGCGACGCTTGATACAAAATCGTCTAGCCGTTCTGGGACTAGTGTTGATTTTCATCTTTAGCCTGATGGCCATCTCTCACCCTCTGTTACGGGCGACTGTTTGGCAAGCAGGTTATTACAATCCCGTGACGGGCTACGATCTAGAACTCATGCACCCCGCACCGCCCTCCTGGCGCCATCTCTTGGGAACAGATAGCTTGGGGCGAGACGTTTTAAGTATGCTCCTAGCAGCTACCAAACCAGCCTTTGTAATCGGCTTCGCGGCCGCGCTGACGACGGCCCTAATAGGAACCGCTAGTGGTACTCTGGCCGCCTATCGCGGCGGCCTGACAGATCGCGCCTTGATGCATCTGGCGGATGCGTTTTTATTGCTACCCGCGCCTTTATTCATGATCATCATTGGCATGCGCTTCAGAGAAATTGGCCCATTCCCACTCGGTATGCTCTATGGTATCATTGCCGGCGCAGGAGGCGCGGCCATCATCATGCGCTCTCACGCCCTAACGGTGGTCTCCAAACCCTATATTGAAGCTGCGCGCGTGGCAGGCGGTAGAGATCTACACATTCTATGGGTACACGTAATCCCTCACCTGTTGCCGCTGGCGGCGCTTTATATGATGTTATCCGTTACCAGTTCGGTGGTGGCGGATGCCTTTGTCTCCTTCTTTGGTTTTTCCAGAGATTACTTGAACTGGGGAACTATCATCTATTCGAGTTTCATCTACTCCTCCTATTTAGATACCGGCGTAGAATGGCATATATTACTGCCCCCCTCGGTAGCCCTCTCTCTCTTCGCAACCGCCTTCTACTTGGTAGGACGAGGAGTACATGAGGTCGCTAATCCGCGCCTGGGAAAACACTAATGGCTAACTTGCTAGTACCAAGGTGACTACCATGAAAATAAACCTCTTAGATTGGCGTTGGGTCTTATTGATTACCCTCCTGCCCTTGCTGGCCGGCCTGCTCTTTGTGGGAGGCGTACAATTGCACAGTTTGGTACGCTATGATAAGGAGTATTTCACTCCCCAGTACCAAGAAGAATATACTGCTCCCGGCATCGTGGCCCGTGCTCTGGCTCCAGCATTGCAGGAAGCTGATGAAACTCTGCTCGCCGAGCTACAAGGCCGCTCCCATCCCAGCACTTTCCAGACTGGCCCCAGCATGATTTTTATCATGCTCTGGGAGCAAAATGACCCGTACTACACCTATCTCTATTTTGATATGGATAGTTACCGGCGCTACCCTTATTACATAGAAC